>JBILDG010000088.1:0-7224 GCA_044352715.1 Chthoniobacterales bacterium
GTTGTGCACGGCTTGGCCGGAGGAAGTGTTATTGAAATAGACGAAGGATGGGACACCGGTCGCGGCGTGCTTTTGCAAAATCCTAGCCCAAGTGCGGAGGCCGGTGCGGGTATATTCACTGTCGTAGTGGGTGCCACCGTGCAGGCGGGCATAGAGGAAGGGGGCGGTGAGTTTGTGGGGTGCGGGGGCGGGAGTGTAATCGGACCAGCACAGGGCGATCCCGTGTCGGCGGAGTAGGGCGAATGTTTCGTCGTGAAACCATGATGTGTGGCGGAACTCAATGGCATGACTGAGGTTGGGCGCAAGGGTGGCGGCGAAGCGGTCGAGCAGCGGAAGATCGGCTGCAAGATTGGGAGGGAGTTGGTAAAGCACGGGGCCAAGCTTGGGGCCGAGTCCGCCGAGGGCGTGCTGGAATCGCCGCAAAGGAATCCGGACATGTCGGAGGCGAAGCCCATGGGTGATGAAACGGGGGGCTTTGACGGCGAAGACGAAGGGGTCGGGAACTTGGGTGGCCCAGTGAGCAAATTGCCCGGCGGTGGGTTGACGGTAGAACGAGCTGTTCAACTCGACGGTGGGAAAATGCCCGGCGTAGAAGGCGAGCCATCCGCGGGCGGGAAGTCGCTGTGGGTAATAGGTGCCGTGCCAATCGGGATAGGACCAACCGGAAGTGCCGATGCGGATCGGGGCGGTCATACGCGGAATTGTAGATAGCCAGCTTGCGCCCGCCTATGGGGTGGTTCAGGGTGGCCGGCGGAAGGGAAAAAGGTTATGTCAGCCGGGTATGGAGAAGTCTGCCCCGCTGAGCCGCCGGGATCACTGGCATCTGGTGGCGTTGATGTTGTCGGTGCAGTTGCTTGACTGGTTTGTGACGCGCAAGCTGTGCCGCAGCGGGGAATTGAACGAGGCGGGGGTGGCGGTGGTGCAGACGTTTCACCAAGGCAGCAACCTGCTTTTCTTTTTGCTGATCGGTTTGTTTGTTTTGCTCGCATTGCGCCCGCATTCGCCGTGGGTGTTGCGCGGGTTGGCGGCTTACCTGAGTTTCGCGTTGCTGCATCTGGTGGTTAATGTGGGGGCTTTGCTGCTCAGCGCGACGGCGAAGGACAGCGGGCTGGCCAGCTTGTGGGATGTCGCGGCAATCGGGGGAATGAGTGTGCTGACGTTTGCCGCATGTTACTGGGTGCTTGACCGGGCTACGCCGGGTGGGGCGTTTATTTTTCCCGGACGAAATGGACGGCTGACCGATCCGAAGTTGGGCGATTACATTTACCTGTCGTTCGACACATCGACGACGTTCGGGCCGACGCTGGAAACACCGGTGTGTCGCGGGGCCAAGTATCTCATGATGCTGCAGGTGGGGCTCTCCATCGTGGTGCTCACAGTTCTGCTGTCGCGAGCGGTCAATGCGGTGAATTGAGGTGCGTCTGGCCGCGCAAGGACTTGACCGTGAGGGCGGTGCCATAAAAAATCACCATCCGTTTTAATCCGCAGACCCGCAAGCAATCGTAAAACTAATCAACAAATATTTATGTCAACCGAACTCAAATGCCCCTTCAACCACGGTAAATCAACCGGCGCACCTGTCGCCGCCGGCATGGGTCCAACCAACAGTGATTGGTGGCCGAATCAACTCAACCTGAAGATGCTCAGCCAGCAGTCGGAGAAGACAAATCCGATGGACGAGGATTTCGACTACGCGAAAGAGTTCCAGAGCCTCGATCTGTCGGCGGTGAAGAAAGACCTTGCGGCTCTCATGACAGATTCGCAGGACTGGTGGCCGGCGGACTTCGGTCACTACGGCCCGCTATTCATCCGCATGGCGTGGCACAGCGCGGGCACTTACCGCACGGGCGACGGGCGCGGCGGTGGCGGCAACGGCAGCCAGCGTTTCGCGCCGCTCAACAGCTGGCCGGACAATACGAACCTCGACAAAGCACGCCGTTTGCTCTGGCCGGTCAAACAGAAATACGGCCGCAAATTGTCTTGGGCCGATCTGATGATTCTCGCGGGCAACGTGGCCCTCGACTCGATGGGTTTCAAAACTTTCGGCTTTGCCGGCGGTCGCGCGGACATCTGGGAGCCCGAGGAGGATATTTACTGGGGTGCTGAGAGGAAGTGGCTCGAAGACCAGCGCTACTCCGGAGACCGCGAGTTGGAAAATCCGCTCGCGGCTGTGCAGATGGGGCTTATCTACGTGAATCCGGAAGGTCCGAACGGCAACCCCGACCCGGTGGCGGCGGCTCGCGACATCCGCGAGACCTTTGCCCGTATGGCGATGAATGACGAAGAAACTGTCGCGCTCATCGCGGGTGGCCACACCTTCGGCAAATGCCACGGCGCGGGAGATGCCAAGCATGTCGGAGCAGAGCCGGAAGGCGCGTCGCTCGACGAGCAAGGCCTCGGTTGGAAGAGCAGTTACAAATCCGGCAAAGGCGGCGACACGATCACCAGCGGGCTTGAAGTCACTTGGACGCAAACGCCAACCAAGTGGAGCAATTACTATTTCGAGAACCTCTTCAAATATGATTGGGAGCTGACGAAAAGCCCGGCGGGGGCCCACCAGTGGGTGGCGAAAAATGCCCCGGCGGACATTCCGGATGCGGCCGATCCCTCGAAAATGCACCTCCCGACGATGCTGACCACGGACTTGTCGCTGCGGTTTGATCCGGCTTACGAAAAAATCTCGCGCCGTTTCTACGAAAATCCGAATGATTTCGCCGACGCCTTTGCCCGCGCGTGGTTCAAGCTCACGCACCGCGACATGGGGCCGAGGGCGCGTTACCTCGGGCCGGACGTGCCGAAGGAAGAACTCATCTGGCAGGATCCAATCCCGACGCCTGACCATCCGTTGGTCGACGAAAAGGACATCGCCGCGCTCAAAGCCAAGGTGCTGGAGTCGGGATTGTCGGTGTCGGAACTTGTCACGACCGCCTGGGCTTCGGCTTCGACGTTCCGCGGTTCCGACAAACGCGGTGGAGCGAATGGCGCGCGTATTCGCTTGGCGCCGCAGAAAGATTGGGAAGTGAACCAACCGGCGTTGCTTTCGAAGGTCCTGAAAAAACTCGAGGCCATCCAGGGCGAGTTCAACAAGGCCCAGTCGGACGGCAAGAAGGTGTCCTTGGCCGATCTCATTGTGTTGGCCGGGTGTGCGGGGGTCGAGCAGGCGGCGAAAAATGCCGGCCATAGCATCACGGTGCCGTTCACGCCGGGGCGCATGGATGCCTCGCAAGAGCAAACCGACACGGCGTCGTTCGCGGTGCTCGAACCGCTGGCCGATGGGTTCCGGAATTACCAGAAGCGCAAATTCAGCGTGCCGGCCGAGGAGATGCTGGTCGATAAAGCGCAGCTGCTCACCCTCACCGCGCCCGAGATGACGGCGTTGGTCGGCGGGTTGCGTGTGTTGGGGGCCAACTTTGGCTACTCGAACCACGGTGTGTTCACCACACGACCCGAGGCGCTGACGAATGATTTCTTCGCCAACCTGCTCGACATGGGTACGGAGTGGAAACCGCAATCGGAGGAGCGTGACCTCTGGGAAGGGCGCGATCGCAAGACGGGTGAGCACAAATGGACAGCCACGCGCGTCGATCTGGTTTTCGGATCGAATTCCATCCTGCGGTCCTTGGCCGAAGTTTACGGAAGCTCCGACGCCGAGAAAAAGTTTGTCACGGATTTCGTGGCGGCTTGGAACAAGGTGATGAACCTTGACCGGTTTGATCTCAAATAGGGCTGAGACCAAAGTTCCGAAGCTCTTGGACTTCTGATCTTTGGTTGGATGTCCTCCTCCTTGGGGTGGGGCTATCGGTCTCGGGGAGCACGGCTCCCCGTGCGTGTTCATCGGCGTCCTCGCCGATGAACACGCAACAGCCAAAGCGCCGCGCGAGGCGCGCGTGGTCCCCATGGAGGTCTCAATCCAAGTCGCGCTCGGTGAGATCATCTTCGCCCAGACCGAGGTAATGGCCCAGTTCGTGTAGGTAGGTGCGCCGCACTTCCTCTTCGAAGGTGGTTCCGGCTTCCTCGCATTCATCGAGGATGTTCTCCAAATAGAGAAATATCTGCGGGGGTGGTCCGGGATCGGAGTCTTGTTCATGACGGGGCGAGCCGACGAAAAGTCCGAGAATATCGGGTTCGAGTCCGTCTTCGATCAGCGCCTCGTCGGGAAAATCCTCCAGACAGACCGGCACGGATTGCGCTGCGCGTCGCAGTTCCTCGGGAAGCTCCCGCAGGGTATCTTCAACCACGCGGAGGGCAACTTGTTCGGGATTCATTCGGGTAGATCAGCGGTCATGCGGTGACGGACACGTTGGCGCAGGGCGGCACCTTCCACCGTGCCCGCCGGCTTGCCGCAAATGGCGCCCAGCCAAAAAGCGGACCATCCGTCGCGCAGCGTTCCAGCGGTGCAACCCTCGGTGCGGAGAAAGCGTTTGAAGTTGCCGGCAAGATAACGGCGCAGGTGACCGCTGTGTGGCGAGTGAAAGGCGAGGTAGGAGAGGTTTTGCAAAAGGGCGAGGAACTTGAGTCGGTGTCCGATGAGGTGTGACTCCGGATCAACCGGCGGGGGAGGCAAGTGTGGCACGGCGGTGCGGGCGGTGAAAACACCACCAAGCTTTGCCGCCACGCGCATGGAGAGTTCCAAATCTTCCCCGAGCATCCAGAAATCTTCACGAAAAGGTCCGGTCCTTTCGAGGGCTTGTCGGGTATAGAGCATATAGGCGCCGGTCGCCCAGCAGAAGCGGTGGGGCTCGGAGCCAAAGGCGGCTTGGCATTGTTCGACCGAACTGACGCGACGAATGACCTGACGGAGCGGTGTCTCCATCGGTTCGGGAAATGCCCAGAGCATTTGGTTCTCATCGAGAAGCAGCGGAGCAGCCGTGGAGGTGCCGGTTTTTGCCATCGCGTCGAGCAGAACTTCCAATGTTTCCGGGGGCGGCGCGACATCGTCATCGAGAGCAAGCAGGTGTGTGACCGATGGGTTTTGCAGCGCGGCACGGATCCCAGTGTTCCACGCCGGCCCCGGGCCATTGTTGAGTTCGCGTGGCAACCACGTGACAGGAAGGGCTGATCTTGCACAGAGTGCTTGAGTCGCGGGCGAAGCGGCATTGTCGGCCACAAAGACGCCGCCTGACAGGGGAGTGCTGCTGCACGACAAGCACTCGAGCAACCGGGCAAGTTCTTTTTCGCGTTGGTAAGTTACTACAACGGCGGCCACGCAGGGGCGGGAAGGGGTCGGTTGGCTCATGGAAAGCGGCGCGAAGATTGCAGCTGGGGCAGAGGTCGGTTATGCAAAAGACATGCTAATTCGCCTCGCAGTGCTGGCAATGCTGTTTGCCGCGTCCGCGGTTGCCCAACAGCAGGAGAAATCGATGATGGAGCGGTTCTTCAATCCGGACATGGAACTGAAGAGCTCCTTCGAGGGAAAATCTTTCGAGGGGAAGTCTTTTGCCAGTCGTGAATTTCGCGGTGCCGATGGTTATGCCGGAGTGAAATCGGCCCAGACCAAAGAATTTGCCACACGCAAATTTCTCGGCATCCGCAATCCCTGGTTCGGCAAGAAAGTTTATGAGACGGATGCTGCCCGCGACCTGAGGCGCTACGCGCTGGCAGATCGCGGTTATTCTACCAGGTCGGTGGAAACAAAGTCTTCGCGGGATGCAGCCAAACAGGCTCCCTCCTCGGGGAAAACCGAGGCGGATGCGACGCGCTCTTTTCTCGGACGCGGCAAGTCACAAGATTCACTCAATGCCTCCAATCCCTCCGGCGGAGCGCTTTCCATGGATGAAGTGCGGGACATTCTCAACCGCAGCCGCTGATTTTATGAGTTCCAACGAAACACTCGAGGTGCTTTGCCGCGGTTGCGCGGAAGTGATCAGCCGCGAAGAACTGCGCAAAAAACTCGCCATCGGACGACCGCTGCGTGTGAAGCTGGGCGTCGATCCCACGGCGCCTGATATTCATTTCGGCCATACCGTTGGTTTGCAAAAGCTGCGCCAGTTCCAGGATCTCGGGCATGAGGCCATTCTTATCATCGGCGATTTCACGGCGATGATCGGTGATCCGAGCGGACGTTCGGCCACGCGCCCGCAGCTCACGCACGATGAGGTGCTGGCCAACGCGAAGACGTATCAAGAGCAAGCGTTCAAGGTGCTTGATGCGTCGAAGACGCAGGTGGTTTTCAACGGCGAGTGGTTCAAGAAAATGACGTTCACCGACGTGATTCGATTGAACAGTCGCGTAACCTTGCAGCAGATGCTGCAGCGGGAGGACTTTCGCGAGCGCATCGAGAAGGCGCATCCGATCCGCGCCCACGAGGTGCAATACCCGATTATGCAGGGCTGGGATTCGGTAATGATCAGAGCCGATGTCGAGCTCGGCGGGACCGACCAGCTTTTCAACATCATGGTCGGACGCGACTTGCAAAAAGAGGAGGGGCAAGAGCCGCAGGTGGCCATGATGCTGCCGATTTTGGAGGGGCTCGACGGCACGCAGAAGATGAGCAAGAGCCTCGGCAACTCTATCGGGGTCAACGAGTCGCCCGGCGATATGTTCGGAAAGGTGATGAGCATTTCCGACGAGTTGATGGCGCGGTGGTATGTCTTGCTGCTGGGGCGAGAGCTGGAGCGCGACGGGCATCCCATGGCCGCCAAAAAGGAATTGGCCCGCGCTTTGGTCGCCCGCTTCCACGCAGACGAGGCTGCAAGTCGAGCTTTGGAGGAGTTTGAAAAAAGGTTCAGTGGTCGCGATCTGGAAAATGCCGAGTTGCCGCCTTTCAAACCTGCGGTGCCTTTGATCGACGTGATCACCGCGGGTGTCGAGGCCTACGCGCAGTGTTTCGGTCAGACCAAATCACGCGGCGACGTGCGACGTTTGGCCATGCAAGGCAGCATCCAGTGGTGCGGCGAAAAGGTCACCGACCCCAAGGCGATGCTGGATTTGTCGCAGGCCGGTATTTTGCGTTTGGACAAAACGCGGGCCGTGCGTGTGGGGTAGGGGGGAGAGCTGGCAGTTTTCAGTGTCCAGTTTTGGGTGAGTCAGAGAACCGATGAGATGGCGGCAGGGAGCGTGCGCGGGCCGTCGCCGCCGAGTGAGGCGTCGATTTCCTCGAGGCGGTGGATGAGGTCGATCACCTCGCGACGCGAGTAAGGTCCGCCGGCGGCGGAACAGAAGTGAGTGCGGCATCCGAAGGGGCGGCTTTCATAAACGAGGCATCGGGACGATTGAGGATCGAGT
>JBILDG010000087.1:0-7224 GCA_044352715.1 Chthoniobacterales bacterium
CCCCCACCGTTGTCCTCGCCGGGTAGTCGCCTTTGAAGAACTCCTTATAAACCGCATTCATCTCGGCAAAATTTTTCTCCGTCAGCTGCGCCAGAAATACGCGGCAACTCACCACATCTTCCAAACTTGCCCCCGCACCTTCGACAACCCGTTTCATGTTCTCCAGCACCAGTCGCGTCTGCACGCCTACCGGCCCATCGCTCATTTTTCCTGTCGTGGGATCCATCGGCGTCATGCCGGAAACAAAAAGAAAATTGCCGCTCGCCGCGACCGCCAAAGAGTAAGGACCGATAGCCGAAGGGCCGTTGGGAATTTCAGTGATACATTTGCGCATAGAACCCCCTTTTCGCGGGTTCCGCCCGCGGTGCAAGCAGGAAATCTCTCCGCACCTCTCAGCGCGACCCGCGCGCCACCAGACGCAGCGACTCCACCTCCCGCCCAGTCAACTCCCGCCACGCCCCGCGCGGCAGACGCCCGAGCTTGAGCGGACCCAACCGCGTACGCGTGAGCCGTTTCACCTTGTAACCCAGCGCGGCAAACATCCGGCGGATCTGGCGATTGATCCCCTGCGTGAGCACCACGCGCAATTTGTTCGCGCCCTCGATATGCACATGCGCCGCCTTCGCGCGCCCCTCCTCCAGATAAACACCCTTGAGCAACTTCGCCGTGTGCGCCGGATCGAACGCACGGTCGATCACCACCTCGTATTCCTTCTCCACATGGCGCGACGGATGCGTGATCGCCTGCGCCAATGCACCGTCATTAGTGAAAAGCAAAAGCCCCTCGCTGTCCGCATCGAGACGCCCCACATGCGGCAGATTCGACGCCTCGCGCGGCAGCAAATCATAGACCGTCGCCTTGCCGCCTTGCGATTGACGCGAACTCAGGCACCTCGTTGGCTTGTGCAAAATCAAATACCGTGCCGCCGCCGGGCGAACCTCCCGCCCCTGAGCAAACACCGTGTCGCCGGGCTCCACCACCGTGGACAACTCCCGCACCGCACGTCCATTGATGCGTACCCCGCCGCGCAGGATGATCTCCTCGCACGCACGCCGCGAACCCAGCCCGCAGAGAGCAAGGTAGCGATTCAAGCGCATGGTTTCGTTCATAACAAAACAGGCGGCCGCAGCCGCCTGTCGAAAACTCCGCAGTGTCGCGGAATCTGCAAAATCAAGCGTCGGGCTTCGTCTTCGGCAAACCGATCACACGCTGGTCATCCTTGAATTGACCGCGCTTCTTGAGCAACTCCACGCGCTCGAAACGCTTGAGCACGTTGCGCTTTGCCTTGATTGCCCCCTGACCTTTCAAACTGCTGTGCTGACTCATAAGTGCGCGGAAGCTACCCGCTCCCGCCCCGCCTGACAATCAAAAGTGTCGGCTTCAAGTGAATAGGCCATCGAGCTCGGATTCCTGCTTCGTCACGCGAGCACCGGACATTTTTCTTCAAGTTTCAAACTTCCCGCATCATCCTTCCGATCCATTTTGGGGGTGTAGCTCAACGGTTAGAGCAGGCGGCTCATAATCGCTTGGTTCACGGTTCGAATCCGTGCGCCCCCACCAAAAACACTCACACCATGCCCTCATTCGACATCGTCTCCGAAGTGGATCGCCAGGAAATCCTCAACGCCATCGACCAAGCACGCCGCGAACTGGCCAGCCGCTTTGATTTCAAGGGCTCCGAAGCCAAGCTCGAACTGGAGAAGGATGGCAATCTGCGACTCACCGCCGAAGACGCCTCGCGGTTGAAAGGCCTGCGCGAAATCGCGATCAACAAACTCGCCAAGCGCAACGTCGATCTTCGCAACGTTGACCAAAAAGATCCGGATATCTCGCCGCTCGGTCACGCACGGCAACTCATCGTCTTCAAGCAAGGACTCGAAGGCGACAAGGCGAAGGAAATTTCGAAGTTCCTCAAAGCATCGGGATTAAAAATACAGTCGGCCCTCCAAGATCGCCAGATCCGCGTAACGGGAAAAAAGAGGGACGACTTGCAGGAAGCCATCTCCGCCCTGCGCGCCAAAGATTTTGGCGTCGCGCTCAGCTACACGAATTTCCGCGATTAGGCCCCACCGCTCGCCTCACGCTTCGAGCAAGAGCACGCCGTAAGCTTTGGCAAAACGGTCGCGCGAAACGAGCCGCAACCCGTGCTCCAGCGCTTGCGCGATGAGCATGCGGTCAAACGGATCTTGATGGTGCCAAGGCAATCTCCCGGCCGCGACGGCGTGAGCGGATGTCACCGCCAACTCGAGAAAACCCGCGCGCGCTATCGCATCCACCCATCCCTCGGGAAGCACGAGCTTGCCGCGGGAGCGTTTCAACTCGATCTCCCACACCGACACCGGACTGAAGTAAACCACCCGGGCGGGATTTTCGATTTCACGCGCGGCGGTAACCGTCAACTTTTCCGGCGAGGCCAAGGCCCAGAGCAGCGCATGCGAATCCAGCAAAATGTCCATGCCGCACCTCTCTATTCGGCGACCTTGGGCGCGGGTTCATGCTCTACGCCATAGAACCACTCTTGAATTTGCTCATCCTCCGCCCAGCAGTCCGGGGCCTCTTTCACTTGGCCAGCCAACTGGCCGAGCGGGCGTGGGACCCCTGCCGAACCGACCGGAACAAGCTGCACCATCGGTTTCCCTGCCTTGGCCACCACGATGCTCTCTCCTGCGACAGCCTCCTCGACCAACTTGGACAGATGGGTTTTTGCCTCATGAATGTTGAGGATTTTCATGGACTTAGTTTAGTTCAACCAAGTCTCGCCTCAACATATTTTCAGATCTCTTTCAGAATCTCGTCGTAAGCGCTTGCAGGATCTTTGGCGCGGGAAATCGGTCGCCCGATCACCAAATGCGTCGCACCACCGCGCACGACATCGGCCGGCGTGGCCACGCGTTTTTGATCCCCGACATCGGCGCCGGCAGGACGCACGCCGGGAATGACCAGCAGCGGCTCGCCGCCCAATTCTTTGCGAAGCATCGGCAACTCCAGCGCGCTGGCGACAAACCCACGCACTCCCGCAGCAAACCCCATCTTGGCCAAACGCCGCACTTGGTCGCCTACCGCGCAATCCACACCGCAGGCTCTCAACGTCTCCTCGTTGGAACTCGTCAACACCGTGACTCCGAGAATCGTCATACTGCCCCCAGCGGCATCGACCGCCGCTGCGCACATTTCCGGACCACCGCCCAGATGGATCGTGCAGAGATCCACCCCGAGTCCGCTGATCGAGCGCACGGCCGATGCGACCGTGTTCGGTATGTCGTGGAGCTTGAGATCCAAAAAAACTTTTGCCCCGCGATCCTTCACCGCCTGCACGGCGGCCGGCCCCGCCGCGGTGAATAGCTGTAATCCGACTTTGTAAAATAACGCTTTGCCCGCCAGGCGATCCATCAATCTCTGCGCATCGTCGAGCGAAGGCTCGTCGAGCGCCACGATGATTTCCGCTTGGCCCTTGCCGGTTGAACCATGAATCATGACGCAGCATGCAAGTCCGCGCTCCGGCCAAAATCAATCTCAACCTTCGCGTCATCGCACGCGACGCAGCGAGCGGTTATCACGAGATCGAGTCATGGATGGCGCCGTTGAGCCTTGCCGACGAGCTGGAAGTCGAGCTTACCGACTCGCCCGGCATCCGTTTCGATTGCGACAATTCCACGCTCGGACCTACTGAAACGAATCTCGCTTGGCGCGCGGCCAATTTGTTTTTGCGTGAAAGCGGCATCTTGCGCGGCGCACGGATCGTCCTGCGCAAAATCATCCCGCACGGAGCAGGTCTGGGCGGTGGCAGCAGCGACGCCGCCGCCGTTCTCAACGCGCTGAACCAACTCGCCGGTTCGCCGTTTGACATCGGAAAACTGGAAACGCTGGCCGCACAGCTCGGCTCGGATATTCCGTTTTTCATCCGCGGCCGATCCGCCCTCGCACGCGGTCGCGGCGAGCGCTTGGAGGCGCGCCCCCTGACCCTCCCGTTGGATCTTTTGCTGCTCAAACCACCATTCGGCATTGAAACCGCATGGGCTTATCGTCAATGGAACTCCACCGACACCGTGCCGGCAAGATGGACCGCCCCGCAACTTTTCGACGGACTCGAAATCTTCAACGATCTCGAGCGCCCGGCATTCGCCAAATACCTCCTGCTTCCCGCAATGCAAGAATGGCTGCTCGAACATTCGCTGGTCGCCGCCGCTGGCATGTCCGGCTCGGGATCAACGATGTTTGCCATCCTTCGCGATTCGCGCGGCGCAGAAAAATTGGCCATCGAAGCGAAAGCCGCCTTCGGCGAAACGCTCTGGACCGCAGCCTGCCGAACGATCGATTAAACCCGGAATATCGCGCCCAGCTTTTTCCCGAGCAGGATCGTCGCGCCGAGAATGCTCACCGCGAGGAAGGCCATCGCCCACACGCCGAGCGCACTCGCCATAAATCTCCCCTCGCCCAGCAACTGGTATAGCTCGTAGATCGCCTTGGTGATCGGGAAGTCCGACATTTTTTGCGCCAAGATCAGCGAGTCCGACACCTCCAGCATGGCGAAAGAAAACGCGAGCAAACCTCCGGCCATCAAGTTCGCTGCGATCAGCGGCAATGTGACCCTGCGCATCGCACGCAGTGGCGGACACCCCAGATTCTGCGCCGCTTCCTCGAGTGTCACACTCGTCTGCTGGAAACCCGCCGCCGCAGAACGCACCACATACGGCAAGCGCCGCACTGCATATGCGATCACGAGGATCATCAGCGGATCAACCGCCGGATTCATGAACCCGAAAAGTTTCCCCTCCTGCGTCATGGCCAAGTATCCGAACGCAAGCACCAGCCCTGGCACCGCCAAAGGCAACATCGCCATTGCATCGAGAATCTGCCGCCCCGCCAGCTTGGTCCGCACGACTACATAAGCGATCGCCACGCCGAGAATCACATCGAGCAACGTCGCGAGACCCGCATATTTGAGGCTGTTGCGGATCGACGGCAGTGCGAGATTGTGGCCGAGCGCGTTTTCAAAATGCTCGAGCGTCCAACCGCTCGGAAGCACCGATTGATACCAATCGGTCGAGAACGCAACGAGCACCACACCGATATGTGGCAGCACGGCAAGGAAAGTCACCGCACCGAAGAACGCCGTGCAAAACAGGCTGCCCGCCCAGCCGATACGACGCGGACCGCCCTGGCTCGTCGCCTTCGCCATCATCGCATGGGCCGAGCGGCCGAAAATCGCTTTGCTCCCCGCGTAAAGAAGCACGGTGGAAAACAACAGCACCGCCACCAGCGCAAAGGGAAACGGATTACCACCGATATCTTTGATCCCGAAAAATATCTGCACCGAGGTCACACGGTTGAACTCGAACATCAGCGGCACGCCCAACTCGGTAAACGCCCAGATAAACACAATCGTCCCACCGGCGAACAAACCAGGCATGATCAGCGGCAACGTGATCTTGCGGAATTTCCGCAGACCCGTGCAACCGAGATTCTCCGCCGCCTCTTCCATCGCCGGATCCACATTGGCCAGCGCCGCGACCACATTGAGATAAAGGATCGGATACAAATGCAGCGCGTTCATGATGATCACGCCCCACAAGCGGCTCTGCCCGAGCCAGTCGATCGGCGCTCCCGGATCCATCAACCCGAGATTTTCCAAAAGAGCATTCAACGCACCTTGCTGACCGAGAATCTGCTTCACCCCGATCGCTCCGACAAACGGCGGCAAAATCATCGGCACCAAAATGGCAGCGCCCAAAATGCCCTTTCCCGGAAACAAATACCGGTCGCTCATGAACGCCAGCGGCAACGCGATTAGCATCGCCAAAAACGTGCTAAATACACCCATGAGGAGCGAATTCCACAAGCCCTCGAGATAAATCGGATTGCGAAAAACCTCGAAAATGTATTCCAGCGTCACTTCACCAGCGCCGGTCACAAACGCCCCGCGCAACGTCTCGGCAATCGGCCACAGGAAAAAGAAAAAGAAAAACAGACTGGTCAATGCGAAGACAGCGATGGAAAGCGGTCGCGACATGGCTATTTGCCCTCCCGGGCCAAGCGGATGGTTTCCCGATATTGGGCGCGAAAGCGATCGCTGAGTTGCTTGGCTAAACGCACCTCGTTGATCCGGTCCGCCGAACGCAGCGCGTCGTTGATCCGACCCCGTGCGTCAGCCAATCCGACGCCGCTCATGTTGGCAAACTCGCGCGTCGCTTCGGGCGGAAACCCAGCTTCGATCAAGGCCCGCCAAGCTGCGGCCAACTCGTCGTGTGTATCCAGACACATCACGCGGATGATGAATGTCATCGAACGAAACACCGGCCCGGTCCAAGCCTCATGATACGTGAAGTCCTTGGCATCCTCATAGGGATCCACCTCAGGGTCGGAACGAAAGCTCTCGTATTCCATGCCATAGAGCTCTTTGCGCACAGGCAGACGCCGCAGCGCATAGCGTTCCGGACCGCCCGGCGTTCCCACGCGGAAGTTCCAGAGTTTCTGGCCTTCGATGGACAAAACAAACTCGATGAACGCTGCCGCCAACTCGGAATGCGGTGCCCCGCGGAGCAATCCGATCGGATCCACCCCGACTGAGGAGCCACCTTTCGGGGTGAAATACTGCAAGCGTGAATCGCCATTGCTTAATCGCACGGCTTCACTTTGAAAGCGCCCGTAGAAATCAATGCACATCCCTATCGCCGCATCGCCAAGCGACACATCCATCGGAACTTTCGGCGCCGCATCGGTGAAATATCGTGCATTAGCCGCAGCCTTTTGCAGCAACTGCAGCCCGCGAATCCATCCTTCGTCCAGCATAAGATCCCCGGAATCTCCCCCTTCACGCATGCGCTCCTGCATTTGCTGCTGGATCACCATCTCGAAAGCCTTCGCCGCCGAGCCGCTTTTGGTCGGATCCGCCAAGGCGACTTGTTTATAAAGCCGCGGGTCGGTGAGATCGTTCCACGAAGCCGGCAGGCTCGAGATGCCGAGACGTTCCAACGAATCGATGTTGTAGCAAATCCCGAAGGACGCCAGACAGGTTCCGATCCAGCGCCCCTCTTTGTCGTAAAACGGCTCACCCGAAACCATCTGCGGAATCGATGAAGCGGAGAACCAAGCGGGTTGGGTCGACAAAATTCCGCAGTCAATCAACCGCCCCGCTCGGGCCTGCTGGATAAAATCGTATGCACCACCGCCGAAGAACAGATCGACGCCGATCCCTTCGTTTGAAGCAAGAAAAGCACGGCGCGC
>JBILDG010000089.1:0-7220 GCA_044352715.1 Chthoniobacterales bacterium
GTTTGCGACGATGGCCGAACACCGTCATCAACGATGCCTGAACCTGCGGGGCATAATTGCTCTCGATCCAGACCTGATAAATACTGTTTGGGATCACGAGAACCACTTCACGCGAATCCACCGAGGCAAGACGCAAAGTAGAGAACCACCGGTCGTAAACCCCCTCACCCACTTCGGCCCGCAAGGCCGATGAAATCTGGCTCCAGAGGGCAACCAACTCGGCTTCAGAAGGGGAGTTATTCACCATCAGGGACGTGGAGGGGTCCTCGACAGAGGAAGATTCGGAAAAAGCAGGGCGCGCGGTCGTCGCGGAGACGCGACAATTCGAGCGTGGGGAAGACAAGCGAGGCATGAATTTATTCTGTTAATGGCTGACTGGAGGGCGATCGAAACCACGCTTTGCTGCGGGCGGAAATAACTCTGACGAAGAGACGGTCTGACTGGCAAATTGCGGCGCCGAAGTCCGATTAGCCGAGCGAAAGGAGAGACTATTCACAAGTTGTTCACAATCGCTTTGTCTTTCTTTCGGCGTCACAAGCGCAGCGTAACGACCACAAAACTGTCACTCAAGAATTTTGCGGGCATTGTAAAATTTTTGTCAAAATCGCTTGACCGCATCACGCCGCGGACGGGGCCTTTGTTTTTCTGCCAAAGACGATGCCGCACCCCAAAGTGAGCAGGCACGTGACGGGATAAAGCCACGCAAAGTTGATTTTTGGACGCCACTCAAGCGCTTGGTCGGGCGTAATCGCGCCCAGCGCAACGAGAACATTGTAGAGGTCGGGCCGCACCCAAATCACGAGGAGGATCGAAAGCAGCGCCCCGATCACCACACCGCGGATATTCCGACGCAGAGGGCTCAGCGCGAGCAAGAAGGCTCCGAGCATCGGACCGTAGGTGTAACTCACCATACCGAAAGCCAGACTAAGCAGATTGATTTGTCCACGCACCGCCTGCAGTCCGATGGCAACAAGAACAAGGGCGATTCCCCACCCGACCACCGCAAAGCGGGATTGGCGCAACAAACGCGGTTGATCGGCGGCCTCGAGTCCGTCACGCCCGTGCCAGAGCGCCATGGAGGTTTGCGCCAACGCTGCCAACGCCGAATCGAGGCTGGAGATCGCCGCCGCGAAGGCTCCCGCCAAAATGAGCCCGCTGAGGCCGGGGGGCAGCACCGTGGTAATCCAAACGGGAAACACAGAATCCGCATCCTTGGCGAACAAAGCCGCCTCGGCCGGCGTCGGCACGTGCTGCTGGTAATACACATACAGCGCCGCCCCGACCCCGAGCATGAGCACGGTCACGAGCAAGGAGATACTGCTGGCGATGATCGCTTTGCCCGCATCCCGCTCATCGCGGCAGCAGAACATGCGCTGGGCGTTCAGCTGGTCGGTGCCGAACGCGGCAAGATTCTGGAAGGGCATGGCCAGCAAACCGACCCACAACGTGAACTGCACATCAGGATTGGTCGAAAGATCGAGTAGGCGCAACTTGCCGGCCACACCCGCCTCGGCCAGAAATTGCCCCCACCCCCCGTCAATGTTGAGCAGGAGAACCGCAAACGCGAGGAATCCGCCGCCGATGAAAACGAAAAACTGGATCACATCCGTCCAGATCACCGTCGTCATGCCGCCCATGAGCGTCCACCCGATGGCAAAAACCCCGATAATGACGATGCACCACTCGAAGGCCAGACCGGTCACGGTCCATAAAATCAGCGCCGTGACGAGCAAGCGCACACTCTGCCCGAGGATGGACCCGAGAAAAAACAGCGCAGTCGTGAAGACCCGCGCGCCCGGCCCGAGCCGCGACTGCATGTAGTCATAGGGGCTGAAAATCCCGCGCTCATAGAAAACTTTGACAAACCACACCCCCACAATCACGCGGGCCAGCAACGAACCGATACCCCACTGCAGGTAGGTGAAATCGCCGCCCGCGGCAAAAACCATTCCCGGAACCCCGACAAAGGTGATCGCGCTGATTTCGGTGGCCACGATCGATCCGCAGACCGCCGGCCATGGCAAGGAACGCCCGGCAAGGAAGAAATCCTGCATGGTGGATTGCTTGCCGCGCAGGGCGTGGCCGATCCACGTGGTCAGGATCAGGTAAATCCCGAGGATCGTCCAATCGATCCAGAGGAAATGGGTGTGGACACCTTCCATCCGTGGCGTCTCAGGCGAGATTCTTCACCAACACTTTGGATTGCCGCCCGCCGGCGTCGTATTTTTTCCGTCGCTCGGTCGGCAGGTGATCCGGCGACACCTCTTGATAGCCGCCTTTGAGCTGCAGGTATTTGTAAGCTTGGGTGCTGAGGGCGAAGAGCTGCTTGAGCCCCCTCTCCCGCGCCAACGTGTCGGTAAAAGCCATGAGTTTGCGCCCGTGCCCGGCATTCTCATGCTCTTTGTGCACATAAAGACAAGCCAGCTCACCGCATTTCTCCTCGGGATAAACATGCAAGGCGACGCATCCCATCAATTTGCCGTCGATCTCGAGCACCCAGTAATCCTGCATCCTTTCAAGGATGTCGGCCCGCGTGCGCCGGACAAGTTCCTCGCTGTCCATCGACTGCCGGATGAGCGCCATGATGGACCGGATGTCCTTTTTGAAAATTTTCCGGATCTGTTGGTATTCGTTGGAGTAGATCATCGTCCCGACACCCTCGTTGCTGAAGAGCTCGTCGAGCAAAGCCTCGTTGATCCTCCCGTCGAGTATATGCACGCGCGGCACACCCTGGCGGCAGGCCTTCGCGCCGTAATCGACCTTGGAATAAAGATTCGCACCATCGCCATTCTTCCGCTTTTTACAGAGGTCTTCGGCTTCGATAATGCTGAGTTGCTGCGGCAAAGGCGAACCACCGGGCTGCTTGGTCTCGGCCGACAAATAAATAACTTTCGAAGCCTGCACGGCCTCGGCCAATTCCGCGGCGGCATGGTCGGAGTTGACCCGATACGTGTGCCCTTCGCCGTCAAATCCGAGAGGCGGCACCACGGGAATGATGCCCTCGTGCAGCAACATGTGCAGACACTTCACATCCACGCGTTCGATCCGCCCGGTAAAGCCTTGGTCCACCCCGCCAAGAATGCCGGCCGGATGGGCAATGACCGCGTTGGCGTAAGCCGCGCGCAGATCGACCGAGGCCAGACCCTCGAGAATCTCGTGGGTCAACCGCATGGCCGCATCGATGCTGACCTCGAGAGTCGGCCCGTCGGTGATGCCGGTGCCGTCCGTGTTACTGGGCACAAGACCGGCTTTCCGGGCCGCGATCTGCACTTGGTGGCTGGCTCCGTGCACAAGCACCACCCGAATGCTCAAGGATCGCAGGACGGCAAGGTCGAGCAGGATGTTGGCAAAGTTCGGCGAGGCGGCAATCTCTCCATCCACCGCCACCACGAAGATCTTTTCGCGGAACCGCGGCACATATTGCAGGATTTCCCTGAGGTCACTGACGTTCACAGGGCGAGAGTTAGGGCTTTCCGGCCGCAAAGATCAACGCGGAATCTGCGACCCGACTTTACATGCGAGCAACCGCCTGCCATGTTTTTTGTTCCATGTCGGTTCTTATCTCCATTCTTGTCGCGTTTCACGTGCTGGTTTGCCTGCTGATGGTCGGGGTTGTCCTGATGCAGCGTCCGAAAAATGAAGGTCTCGGCGCGGCCTTCGGCGGCGGCATGACGGAAAATATTTTCGGCGCGCAGACCACGCATGTCTTGCAGAAGTTCACCGTCTGGCTCGGTATCGTTTTTTTCGCCCTCACTTTGCTGCTGGCGATTCTTTACGCGAAGAGCGGCACCGGCGAAACCAGCATTCAAAAGGAGCTGCTCAGCCAACCCGTGCCACAGGCCGCACCGGCTGCGGCTCCCGCCGCGGATGCATCCCAACCGGCCGACATCACGGAATCCGTGGTGGTTGAAACGGTTGAGACGGAAGCGACCGACGGCAATTGACGCGGGATCCGCGCGAACCTATGCGCATCATCGGCACCGTGGCCGAGGCCGTGGAATACCGCAACCTGGCCACTTCCCCCGTTGTCTTTGTCCCTACGATGGGCGCCCTGCATGCGGGACACGCGGCACTAATCGATGAAGCACGCCGCCGCGCCGGCCACAATGGCTCTGTCGTGGTGAGCGTTTTCATCAACCCCACCCAATTCGGACCGAACGAGGACTTTTCAAAATATCCCCGCGCGCTGGAAGAGGATCTCGCCATCTGCCGCCGTCACGGTGCCGCTGCTGTATTTGCTCCGGCGGCGGAGGAAATTTACCCAATAGGCGATTCGACCTTCGTTGACGAAACCTCCCTCTCGCTCGGGCTCTGCGGCGCATCCCGCCCCGGTCACTTCCGCGGTGTCTGCACTGTCGTGGCCAAACTTTTCCAGATCATCCGCCCCGATGCTGCTGTCTTCGGCGAGAAAGATTATCAGCAACTCGCCGTGATCCGGCGCATGGTGCGCGATTTGTTTTTTCGTATTGAAATCATCGGGCATGCCACCGTGCGCGAGGCGGACGGTCTCGCGGTCAGCTCGCGCAACCGCTACCTCAGCCCGGAAGATCGCGCCCGGGCAGTGCGTTTTGCTGCGGCACTGCAAAAAGCAAAACACCTGACCGATCCCTGCCCGGAAACGATCATTGCATCAGTGCGCCGGGAAATCATCGAAAACACCGGCTCCTCGCCCGACTATGTCTCGCTGGTCGATGCCGACACACTGGAGCCGCTGACCATGCTGGATCGCCCCGCCGTGCTTGCCGCGGCCGTGCGGATCGGCGAAACAAGACTCATCGACAACGTGCACTTGGCGCAACCGCATGGAAAAATTTGACCATATCGTCATCGGTTCCGGCATCGCCGGGCTGACCTACGCGCTCAAAGCGGCAAATTGCGGCGCAGTCGCCGTCGTGACCAAACGCTCCAGCGCCACGAGCAACACGGCTTGGGCCCAGGGAGGAGTGGCCTGCGTGACCAGCCCCGAGGACTCTTTTGCTCTCCACATGCAGGACACTCTCGAGGCCGGGGCCGGGCTTTGTCATCGCGACATCGTCGAACTCGTGGTTCAGGAAGGCCCCGACCGCATCAAGGAGTTGATGGAACTCGGCATGTCTTTCGACCTGCGCGAGCGCCCCGATGGCGTCACCGAACTCGATCTCGGCCGCGAGGGCGGCCACAGCAAACGGCGCATCCTTCACGCCCACGATTTCACCGGCCTCGAGATTGAGAAAACCCTTCTTGCGGCGGTGGGCAATCACCCGTCCATCCGTGTCATGGAAGATCACATGGCGGTCGATCTCATCACCACGGGCAAGCTCGGCTACGCCACCGAGGACCGCGTCGTCGGCGTCTATGTGCTCGACGAGAAAGCCGGCCAAGTGCTCACGCTGCGCAGTGACCGCATCGTGCTGGCGACCGGCGGGTGCGGCAAAGTCTATCTTTACACGACCAACCCCGACATCGCTTCAGGTGATGGCGTTGCCATGGCATGGCGGGCGGGAGCGGCCGTCAGCAACATGGAATTTGTCCAATTCCATCCGACCTGCCTGTTCCACCCCGAAGCCAAATCGTTCCTCATCAGCGAGGCCGTTCGCGGCGAAGGGGGGGAGCTCGTCGATGAAAACGGACTGTCCTTCATGGAGCGTTATCATCCCCGCAAATCACTCGCCCCGCGCGACATCGTGGCCCGCGCCATCGATGCGGAAATGAAACGCACCGGGGCCAAATGCGTCTTCCTCGACATCACCCGCAAGTCCCGCGAGTTCCTGCAGGAACGCTTCCCGAAAATTTACGAAACCTGCGCCAGCCTCGGGATCGACATCGCGACACAACCGATCCCGGTTGTCCCGGCGGCGCACTACCAATGCGGCGGGGTGAAGACCAACGAGTATGGCGAGACCAGCCTCCGCGGGCTATTTGCTATCGGCGAAGCTGCCTGCACCGGACTTCATGGTGCCAACCGCCTGGCTAGCAATTCGCTGCTCGAAGCCCTCGTTTTCGCCCATCGGGCCTTTGTCAAAGCGACCAAAAACCACCGCGAGCTCAACAACCTGCATCTGCCGGAATGGCGTCCGGGCAGCGTGACGGATGTGGATGAACTGGTCGTTATTTATCACAACTGGGACGAAATCCGCCGCCTCATGTGGGACTACGTCGGCATCGTCCGCACTGACAAACGCCTCCAACGCGCCGCCGCCCGCCTGCGTAACTTGCAGAAGGAAGTGCAGGAATTCTATTGGAACTTCAAAGTGACCACCGACCTGTTGGAGCTTCGCAACTTGGTCACGGCAGCTTCGCTGATTGTCGATTGCGCGCTCAACCGCAAAGAGAGCCGGGGACTTCACTACACCCTCGATTATCCGACAACGGACGATCGGTTTTTGCGCGACACGGTCATCCGCAGGGTTTAGCGCCGATTGTTACCGGCTCGTAACATATTTTGTCCTGTTCAGAGAAGGTTGAGTCGTGCACTTTATGGAATCATTTTACCCCACCAAACGTGAATCTTGCCCGCGGTTTATCTATTGCCTGCCTAAGTGTCGTTGTGCTTTGGCCGGTATCGATTTGGGCTGAAGAGACATCGAAAGAACCGGCTCCCGAAGCCACGGCTGATACAGCTTCCGATACCACGGACAAACCGGCACCCGAGCCATCGCCAACACCCTCTCCTGAATCAACGCCTGCCACACCAGAGGCAACTGAGACTGAAGCCGCCACGGCAACATCGCGTGAAACCTCGGCAGAACCCACCCCCCCGCCTACCACCGTCGAGACAGAAGCAAAACCTCCCTCGGTCGAAACATTTGAAGAAGCTGTCCCCGCTGAGAGTAAGGAGGAAGGCTCCAATTTCCGCTTCACCTACCCCGTGCGGGACAGCAACTCCAACCAACTGTTCACCGAAGAGAAAAATGGCGACGTTCCCACGGCCGTTAGCGACACCGACCTGGCCGCCGGAAACACTTTGCCAGATCCTGCCACTGGGTCTTCCTTCACCAGCGTCGGCAATGAGGCGGGGCAAGAGCTACCTGATATCGGCGCGGGCCGTTTCTCGAAGGGCCCATTCCGCTACAGCTTCGCTGTGTATGAGGGCTACAACAGCAACGTGAACACGCAGAACAGCGGCGGCGTAGCCAGCCTTTACACCGAGGTTGCTGCTGGGATTGGTTATGAATTTGGCGGGTCTCGCCTGCAACTCAACGTGGATCTTGGAGCTGCATTGACGTTTTATTACAACAACA
>JBILDG010000090.1:0-7198 GCA_044352715.1 Chthoniobacterales bacterium
GGTGTAGTGCCGCAGCAGCCGCCGATGATGTTGAGCCAGCCCTGCTCGGCCCAGTCGCGCAACTGCGGGGCGAGCGAGTCGGGGGTTTCGGGAAACCCGGTTGGCGAAAGCGGGTCAGGCAGACCGGCGTTCGGGTAAGCACTGACGTGGAACGGCGCGAGATGCGCGAGTTCCTCAATGTAGGGCCGCATTTCCTTGGGTCCCAACGCGCAGTTGAGTCCGACGCTGAGCAGCGGGAAGTGCGCGATGGAATTGAGGAAGGCCTCGGTTGTCTGGCCGGTCAGCGTGCGTCCGCTCAAGTCGGTGATCGTGCCCGAGACCATGACCGGCAGGCTGATTTTTTTGTCGGCGAAATACTGCGCGATAGCGTAGAGCGCGGCTTTGCAATTCAGGGTATCGAAGACCGTCTCGACGAGAAGAACGTCCACCCCGCCGGCCACGAGGCTGTCCACTTGCTCACGGTAGGCGGCGGCGACTTGCTGGAAGGTCACCTCGCGCGCGCCGGGGTCATTCACGTCGCGGGAAATGGTGAGCGTTTTGCTCATCGGACCGACCGCGCCGGCCACGAAGACGCGCCGTCCGGTGCAGGCATCGGCGGCAACGCGGGCAAGTTTGGCCGCCGCACGGTTCAGGTCGGGCACCAACTCCTCCATGCCGTAGTCGGCTTGTGAGATGGTCGTGCTGTTGAACGTGTTGGTCTCGATGATGTCCGCTCCGGCCGCGATGTATTGCTCGTGGATGCCGCGGATGATGTCCGGCTGGGTCAGGACAAGGAGGTCGTTGTTGCCTTTGACATCGCTCGGCCAGTCGGCAAAGCGCTTGCCGCGGTAGGCTGCTTCATCGAGTTTGTGGCGCTGGACCATCGTACCCATCGCGCCGTCGAGATAGACGATGCGTTCGGCCAGCAATGCACGGAGCGCCTCGTGGGTATGACTTCCTCGGTCCATGAGATTAAGCCCGAATTATTGCGTGGCCACGGTCGAAATCCGGCTCTCGGCGCGGCGCGCCTCGAGCCAAAGGACATCCGACAAGCGGTTGAGCGATTGCAGAATAAGGTTGGCGCGTTCGGGGTTGAGCAAGGCGGCACCGTGCACCCGGAGCAGGCCGATCTCCGCGGCGCGGCAGGCTGTGCGCGCGCAATCCAGCGCGGCTGCCGGCAAATTGCCCCCGGGCGTAGCCCATCCCTTGTAAGTAAATCCCTCCGCCTCCAAGCGCGCCACCCGCTCATCAAGCACCCCGAGCAAGGCTTCGTCAAAATTCGGCATCCCGGAGCTGGCATACCGCTCCCAATCCTCCGGGGCCACCGCAACCTCCCCCATCAGATTGACCAGATTACGCTGCACTTTTTCGATAAACTCCCGGGCTTCCGTTTCATCTTCCGGCAGGCAAGCTTTGGCCATGCCGAGGCGCACGTTGAGTTCGTCCACGCAACCATTGGCAATGATCCGCTCGTCGATTTTCGACACACGGCGACCGAACAAAAGAGAAGTCGTGCCGTCATCACCCGTCTTGGTCGCAATACTTGTCATGTTTTCATTAAATGGCTGGGCATCACCAAAAAGCAACCCATCAATATATCATGATACGTAGATATATTGATTCCGTATGCAGGAAAGTTGTTGCCCTGAATGAATTGCGGGGCTATCCAATGCGGCCAATTTTTTGGGGAAAGGAACGAGTTTATGAACATTTTGGAAAAAATCGAAGCCGAGCAGATCAAGAAAGACATCACACCTTTTGCGGTGGGAGACAGCATCAAAGTCCACACCCGCGTGATCGAAGGCGAAAAAGAGCGTATCCAGATCTATGCCGGCATCGTGATCGGACGCAAGGGCACCGGGATCAATGAAAACTTCACGGTCCGCCGCGTCTCCTACGGCGAGGGCGTCGAGCGTGTGTTTCCGCTGCACTCACCCCGCATCGCCAAGATTGAGGTGGAGAAGAGAGGTTCGGTCCGCCGGGCCAAGCTCAACTACCTGCGCGGTCGCAAAGGCAAATCCGCCACCACGGTGAAGGAAAAAGCCCGCGCCACCGAGGCTGCTGCTTGATATTTACCGGGCCGCCCTATGGCCTGTGATCTCACCCGCGAGTGCGCCCTGCGTGCTCGCGGTTTTTTTTCGGTTGCCGGGCTCGACGAAGCCGGGCGCGGACCGCTGGCTGGCCCTGTTGTGGCCGCCGCCGTGATCCTGCCTGAAAATTACACTCTGACCGGACTCGACGACTCGAAAAAACTCTCCGCCGCGCGCCGTGAAAAGCTCTTCGCTTCGTTGGCCTCCGACCCCCGTGTCATCTGGGCGACCGGCACGGCGGACGTGGCGGAAATCGACCGCCTCAATATCCTCCGCGCCACGCATCTGGCCATGGCCCGCTCCGTGAAAGGCCTGCCGAGAAAACCGCACCATGCTTTGGTGGACGGCTTGCCCGTTCGCGGACTGCCGGTTTCCCACACCGCTCTGGTCGGCGGCGATGCCCTGAGCCTCAGCATCGCGGCGGCTAGCATCATGGCCAAGGTCACCCGCGACCGTCACATGGTGGGTTTGGACGAGCGATTTCCGCAGTATGGATTTGCCCGCCACAAAGGCTATGGTGTGCGCGAGCACCTCGAAGCGTTGCAACGCCATGGCCCTTGTCCCATCCATCGCCGATCTTTTGCCCCGGTGGCGCACGCCGAAAAAAGCGGCCAAGCCTACGGCTGAACACATCACGTTCGGCGCTTGGGGCGAGCGCACCGCCGAAGCCTACCTGCGCCGCCATCGTTTCCGCATCCTCTACCGCAATTTCCGCGCACCCGGCGGTGGAGAAGTCGATCTGGTCTGCCGCGACAAACCGGAAAACACGCTGGTCTTTGTCGAAGTGAAAACCCGCGCCACCGAGGGGCTCGGACGCCCGGCCGAGGCTGTCGACTATGATAAGCAACGCTTGGTCGCCCGCGGGGCGATGGCTTGGCTGCGCTTGCTCAATTACCCCGATATCCGTTTCCGTTTTGATATCGTCGAGGTGCTGGCCACCGACCGGAAGCACCCGGAAATAACGCTGATCCGCAATGCGTTTCCGCTGCCGGAATTTTACGTTTATTGAAGATCTCCGGCTTGCCGCAACGCGCACATCAAACAAGCATCCTCCGATGGCCCGTCCCCTTCGCATTGTTGCACTCGATCAAGGCCCCCTGCTGCATGGCGGATTGGCATGGGGGGAAATCTCCGCTCTGGGGGAATTCACCGCTTATCCCCGCACCGATCCCGACGAGGTGGTCACGCGGGCCCGCGGGGCAAGAATTATCCTGACCAACAAGACACCGATCTCCGCCGAAACCTTGGATGCCCTGCCGGAACTGGAATTCATTAGCGTCCTGGCCACCGGCCATAATGTGGTGGACTCCGCCGCCGCCCGCGCCAAAGGAATTACCGTGAGCAATGTGCCGGCTTACGGCACGGAATCGGTCGCCCAGCATGCTTTTGCGCTGATTCTCGAACTCTGCAACCACGTGCAGCGCCATGCGGAGTTTGTCAATCAGGGTGGATGGACAGCCTCGGGTGAATGGTGCGCTCCACAATCAAACATCACGGAGTTGGCAGGACGGCAGCTTGGTCTCATCGGGCGGGGAAGAATCGCCCGGCAGATGGCCGCAATCGGTCAAGCGTTCGGCATGGAGGTGCACATGGCCACCCCATCACACCCGGAGGGCGGAAATGGGATGACGGCGTTGACCGAAGTGATCGCAGCATCGGACATCCTTTCCCTGCATTGCCAACTCACTCCCGTGAATGCCGGCATGGTCGATTCCTCGTTTCTCCGGAAAATGAAACCCTCTGCATTTTTGATCAACACGGCCCGGGGAGGATTGATCGATGAAAACTCCTTGGCCGAGGCTTTGAAAAACGGATGGATCGCCGGCGCGGCCTTGGATGTGCTGTCCGTTGAACCCCCACCGGCTGATCACCCGCTCTTGAAGTCACCCAATTGCATCATCACCCCTCACATGGCCTGGATGGGAAATCGGGCGCGTCAGCGTCTCCTAGATATGACCGAGCAAAATATCCGCGCTTTCCTGCAAGGCCGGCCCGTCCACGTGGTCAATGGTTGATCCGCTGGCCCGCAAATCGCTTCCGTCCTGCGCGGGTTACCCGTTAGATTGCCCCGTCACATGAAACGCATTCTTTCCGGCATCCAGCCGTCCGGCTCGCTCCATTTGGGCAATTACCTCGGCATGATGCGCCCAGCCGTCGAGTTGCAGGATCAAGGTGAAGCCCTCTACTTCATTGCCGATTTGCACGCGCTGACAACCTTGCACGATGCAGAAGCTCTCCGCCGATACTCGCGCGATGTGGCACTCGACTTTCTCGCCTGCGGCCTCGATCCGGCCAAAGCGTGTCTCTTCCGGCAATCGGACATCACCAAAATCCCGTTACTTTCGTGGATTCTCAGCACAGTCACGCCCATGGGACTGCTTGAGCGTTGCCATTCGTACAAAGACAAAATCGCTCGCGGCATCCCCGCATCGCATGCGTTGTTTTCCTACCCGGTCCTGATGGCGGCAGACATCTTGCTCTACGACAGCGACGTCGTGCCGGTGGGCAAGGACCAGAAACAGCACTTGGAAGTCACGCGGGATATCGCGGTGAAGATGAATGAAATTTTCGGTCCCGTTTTCAAACTCCCCGAACCAAGCATCCGTGATGACGCCGCCACCGTGCCCGGAACGGATGGGGCCAAGATGAGCAAGAGCTACGGAAACACCATCGAGATTTTCGCCGACGAAAAAACCATGAAAAAGAAAATTATGGGCATCGTCACCGACTCGACACCCGTCGAGGCGCCAAAAGACCCGGAAACCAATTCCATCTACCAACTCTTCAAGCTCTTTGCCTCCACGGAGGAAGCCGCCGCCATGGCGGATAAATTCCGCGCTGGAGGAACCGGCTACGGGGACTTCAAAAAGCAACTCTTCGGCACCGTCTGGGAATACTTTGCAGCGATGCGCCAAAAGCGCGCCGAGCTTGCCTCCGATCCCGGTCTTGTCGATGACATCCTGCGCCGTGGCGCAGAGCATGCGAACGCTCTGGCGGAAAATGTCATGGCGCGCGTGGAAAAAGCCGTCGGCCTGCGCTCATGAGGTTCTACGCCTGGCTCGTCGGCGCGTGGACAGCCGTGCTGTGGTTTTTCACCTTCGGGATCGCCCGGACGCTGTTCAGCACCTTTCCGCGCGCCCGGGCGGGTGAAGTCACCACGGCGCTTTTCCCCACTTACTTTGCCGCGTCAATCACCTTGGGCGTGCTCGCAACCTTGGTGCTATGGCGGACAACCCGCCAGACGCGACGCGACTATTGGGCTTTGGTCCTGCAGATTCTCGCTTTGGCCGCACTATTAGCCATTCCGCTTGTCATCCAACCTGCCATCGCCGCGCACGCGCCGGGCTCGCCCGGCTTCGCCAAGTGGCACGGCGTTTCCATGGCATTGAACTTTTTCTCCTTGCTCGCCGTCCCGGCCGCTTCAATATTGGTCTTAGCGAGACGCAAGGAGTGAAGGAATGAAGGACGACTATTCGCGCAGCCCGGACAACGTGTTGGCCTCGGAAAAAATTGTGGCCGGGAGAAAAATCTTTTTCCTCGATTTCAAGGAAAACAACCGCGGACGTGTGCTGAAAATCACCGAAGACGTGAATGGCCGACGCGACACCATCATGGTACCCGACGAGGCGCTTGATGATTTTTACGAAGCTCTCGGGCGCATTCTCGATGCCACGGATGGCGAACCTCCCGCCGGCGATTCCGATTCATAAAGGCTCACGGGAAAACATTTTTCCATCTGGGGTGAACTCCCGGGTCCATTGAGGCTTTGCACCCGGTTCCCTGTCGGGTTAAATCCGACACGAATGGGCTCCTCCCCGCATAAAGAAGCCGGCTGGCAAGGACTCGGCGTGTCTCCCGGGATCGCCGAGGGCGAGGTCGTGGTCCATTGGCAGAACGAAGAGGAGATTCCTCTTCGCGACATCACGGCTGATGACATTCCCGGGGAGATTGCCCGCTTCGAGAGCGCTCTGATCGCCACGCGGCAAGAACTGCTCGACATCCAACAAAAAATCGCCGGCGCCATCGGCGCCGAAGACGCCAGTATTTTTGACGCCCATCTTCTCGTGGTTGAGGACCGCACGCTGATCGATGAAGCCCTGCGGGGCCTGGAGCGGGACCTCCACAATATCGAGTTCGTGTTCCATCAGGTCGCCGAAAAATACTGCCGCACGCTTGCCGCCATCGATGATCCTTACCTCCAAGAGCGTGTGGTCGATGTGGAAGACGTCACCCGCCGCGTCGTCCGCCACCTCCTCGGAAAATCCCGCGACGACCTGCACAAACTCGACCGACCGCACATCATCGTCGCTTCGAATCTCACGCCCTCGGACACCGCTCTGATCAACCGCCAGCTGGTCAGGGGGTTTGTCACCGAACAGGGCAGCCGCACTTCGCACAGCGCGATCATGGCGCGCTCGCTCGGGATTCCCGCCATCGTCGCCCTCCCCGGCATCTGCTCAAAACTCACGACCGGAGACAACGTTCTGCTCGACGGCTACACCGGACGGTTGATTGTCAATCCCACCGGCGAAACCCGCATCAACTACGGACGAATCGAGCAGCGCAAAATCGAGGTCGAGCACCAACTCGAAAATATCCGCGGCGTCAGCTCGGACACGCGCGACGGCCGGCACATCATTCTATCCGCAAACATCGAGCTTCCGTCGGAGATCGACCATGTGGCCGAATCGGGGGCGGAGGGCGTCGGACTCTTCCGCACCGAGTTTCTTTTCATCAACAAATCCACGCCACCCAGCGAGGATGAGCAATACGAGTCCTACAAACTCGTTGTCGAGAAATGCGCTCCGCACGGGGTGATCATCCGCACCTTGGATGTCGGGGGCGACAAACTGATGCACCTGCCCGACATGCCCGATGAACCCAACCCCTTCCTCGGCTGCCGCGCCATCCGCTTGTGCCTCGACCAACCGCAGATGTTCAAGACCCAGCTCCGGGCTATCCTCCGGGCATCCGCGCACGGTCGCGTGAAGCTCATGTATCCAATGGTTTCGTGCGTGGATGAAATACGCCGGGCCAACGCTATTCTCGAAGAATGCAAAAACGAACTCGCGCGCGAAGGCACGGCCTTTGATGGCGAGCTCGAGACCGGCACCATGATCGAAGTGCCA
>JBILDG010000091.1:0-7193 GCA_044352715.1 Chthoniobacterales bacterium
CATGCGTACCCGCCGGGCGCCCGCTATACCGAAGGGCAGTAGAAGTTCGACCAGAAACACGACAAGCAAAGAAAGGCGGTGGAACCAACCGGGTAGGTGGGAGAACCACCAACTGGTGGAGACAGGAATCGGCTGGGTGAAGTAGTGGAAATTGAGCGCCGTGCCAGCGAGCCATGCGTTGTACCCGGTTGCGTCGTAGCCGAACAGCTTCACCACGCCCGATTCAAACATCAGGCGGAAGAGCAGCCACCAGACGAGAAGCCGTCCGAGGCGCGTCGGTGCGGATGTGCCGCATCGTAGGCGGGAGACCCACGGGACGTAAAGGACGACGAGGAATCCCGCCTCGAGCAACAGGGCGTCCCATTGGAAATTGAGGAAAACCGGCACAGCAGCAGCGAATGAGAGATAGCAAGCCCAAGACACAAAAGATGCCAGCGCTGACCAGAACCCCAGCATGAGCAAGAAGGAGGAAAGGGTGCCTACTCCCAGCCAAAAGTGCAGCAAGCGATCACTTGCCCCGAACCACAGAAGCGAGGGAATTTGCCGGAAAGGCTCACTGGATTCTCCCGCGGCTGCGAAGTGAGCATGGACAGCATCGAGGTGGGACGACACAGGAAGAATTCCTTGAGAGCCGCTCAGTCCGTCGATCTGGACCCAAAGAGAAATGAAAGCGCTGGCAAAAATCGCACCCATCAAGCGGGGAAAAAGCCAGCCAGAGATTTCGTAAGTCGGCTTCAACGTGGAAGAACCCCAGAGCCACTTTGTGAGAGAACCGCACAAGCCGCGGTGATTGGCGATCCAGCGATAAAAAGATTCCGTGAAAGTGCTAAATGCCGGCACACGTTCGTAAAGGCGCAGTAAAAATTTTGCGCCCAAACCTCCATTTTGCACGGCGGTCAGGGCGGCGTGTGCGCCTGTGAGTAAGGTGCCGTCAGGCAGTTTGAGCACGATCTGTTGCGGCGGATCACCCCCGGCTGCCTCGACAACATATGATGGGGCATGCTGGAGCGTTTGGTATTCGACGGACTCGCCAGACGATTCCTGCCAGCGATCCACCCATTTACGGCAGAAACCGCAATCACCGTCCCAGTAAAGAATGGGGCGGCGGGGAGCCGTGTGCATGCTCATGGTGGAATTCAGCCTGTAATGTTGTACGCTCCAAGTCGATTCTTCATGCGCAGAGCTTCGGCATTGGCGTTGCCAGCGCGGGAGATCTGTGGATAACAAAACACCGCACATGGCCCGTCAAAGTTACTCTTGGGAAGAAACCCCCCGGCGCAGACGTCGTTCCATCTGGTGGTGGATCGTTCTGTTGCCCGTCATCCTGCTTTTGGTCGCGGGCGCAGCGGCTGCAGTCTTCTTTCTCTCGATGCGGGCGGAATTCTCCGAGATGGCGGATCAGTTCGATTTGAGCCGGCTCGAAAAAATGGAATCTGCCTCGCTCATCTATGACCGCAAAGGCGATCTGATGGGAAAAATTTTCATCCAAAACCGGAATCCTGTGCCCTACGAAAAATTGCCACAGGTGCTCGTCAATGCCGTGATTGCTGCTGAAGACAACCGTTTCTGGACGCACAATGGCATCGATTTTGCCGGTATCGCGCGGGCTGCTTATGCAAACTGGTCGGCTGGGCGCATCCGGCAGGGGGCAAGCACAGTGACTCAACAGCTGGCGCGAAACTCCTTTGATCTCAAAGAGCGCACCTACCGTCGCAAACTTCTGGAAATGGCGCTGGCCCGGCGGATTGAACAAAACCTCTCCAAGGAAAAGATCATGGAGCTGTACCTCAACCGCGTCTATTTCGGTGGTGGTTTGTATGGTGCTGAGGCTGCCTCCAAAGGTTATTTCGGGGTGCCGGCCGATCAAATGACGGCGGCCCAAGCCGCCGTTTTGGCGGGATTGCTCAAAAGCCCGAACAGTCTTTCCCCGTGGACGAATCTCCAGGCCGCAAAAGTTAACCGTGATTACGTGCTGAAGCAGATGCGTGATCTCGGCTTCCTTACCAGCGAGGCCTACCACAAAGCTGTCGCCGAGCCGTTGAAAGTCCGTGAGCGTCCCGCGCCGGCGAAACAATCTTATGCGTTGGATTATGTGCGTCAGCAGGTCATTGCATCACTCGGCTATGACCGCGCGATGAATGGTGGGTTCCGGATTTTTACGACGATTGATTCCGACATGCAGCGGGAAGCCCAGGCGGCTTTGGGGCGAAAGTTGGACGAAGTGGAGAGGCGTCCGGGTTTTGCCAACCAGACATACCAAGATTTTGAAAAGAAGTATGCGAGCAGCTCGCTCAAACCGGGCGAATCAAATACCACGCCACCCCAATACCTTCAGGGAGCGGTGATGGCTTTGGATAACCGCGATGGGGGAATTCTTGTGATGGTCGGTGGTCGTGATTTTCGCCACAGCGAATATAACCGCACGGTGCAAGGTCGTCGTCCCGTTGGCACGGCGTTTGTCCCTTTTCTTTATGCGGCGGGTTTCGAGAAGGGGCTCTTTCCCGGTGATGTCTTGCAGGACTGGGCGCTCGACAATCGTCTGGTGGGCTTTGGCGGCACAGCGGGAATTCTCGGCGAGTGGGGAGTTGAGCGGGCGGACAATGAATACGAGGGCGAAGTCACAGCCCGGGAGGCTTTTGTTCGAGGTAAAAACGCGGCCGTGGTCCGCTTCGGTTTCCAGACCGGCTTGGATGCTGTGAGCAAGTTGGCCAAAGAAGCTGGTATCAACTCCCCCTTGCGCCCGTTTGCCAACACCTACTTGGGATCGAGCGAACAAACGCTGGAGGAGACCACTTTGGCTTACACCATGTTTCCCGGCGGCGGGGATCGGCCGGAGCGCACCCATATCATTGACAAAATTGAGGATTCCGAGGGCGAGTTGATTTACGAGAGAACGACCCAGCGCAAGAAGGTTATTTCGGATGCTTCAGCATGGCAGGTGCACAGCTTGCTGACGGACACCGTCTTTCGCGGCACAGGGAGCAAGGCCACGACCGACTACGGCCTGGCGGTGGCGGGCGCGGCGGGAAAAACCGGCACGGCTTACAACTTTACGGATGTGTGGTTCCTCGGCTACTCGAGCACGATTACTTGCGGTGTCTGGATCGGTTATGATCAACCGAGGCAAATATATCGTGGCGCCTTCGCCGGTGATTTGGCGCTGCCTGTCTGGGTCGATGTCATGAACGCCTCGCGGAAAGACTTTCCCTCTTCGCCGCTCAAGGCCCCGGTCACGGTTGAACAGGTGGAGATTTGCCGTCTTTCTGGTGAGGTTGCCACTGATAAGTGCGTCGAAAAGATACGACCGGCCAGCGGAGGCGAATCGACCGAGTCGACGGTTTACAATGAATTTGCCCGCATCGGTCACTCGCCAAAGGTCGAGTGCAGTGTTCATGCCGGCGGTTTGCGAAGCTTCGTAAAAGAGTTTGCTGAAGAGGAATGGCCGCGCGCTGCGGTTGCCGTCGATCTGAGCAAAATAAGACCGGTTGATGTTTCAGCTGCTCCCGTGGTCGGTGCGGCCGATCCCTACAACTCAATCTCTCCAGCCGCCATGGTGGATTTTGGCGGTGAGGTGCCGGTGGCCGAGGCGGTGGCCGTGAATCTTGCGGTGTTGCCTCAAGACGTATCGGGCGTGACGCCGGCTCCACTTCAGCCAGAGGTTCGCAAGGCCGAGGCGGCCGGCGTCGGGGCAGCCTTGCAGTCGGAGCAACTCGACATGGGGCTCCCGCCCCCGCCGCCGATCCGTTTTTAGACTGCGCTTAACCGGCAGGAGTGAGCACTGAAGCCGGCGCCAAATGAGGTGAGCCACCAGTCGGTTTCATTTTTCGGTGCACCTGTCAGCAGGGCCTCCTGCAAAGCGAAAAGGACGGACGGACTGCTCATGTTGCCGTGACGCCTCAGGATCGTTTTCGCTGTGGCGAAGTCATGCTGTGGAAATGTTTCGGCTAGCGCGGCAATCACATCTTTACCACCGCCATGCGAGATAATCTGCTCAATCGGTGGAGATTCACGGCCATGACTTAGTTCGTAGAGTGTACGAACGGTGCGTGAGGCCAATTCAGGGACGGACGGGTGCAGGAGATTTCTTAATTTTCCATCGCGGTGTTCGAAGCGTATGCGGTCGCGGTGGGCTGGTTCATGAATGGTGCTGAAGCTGTGACAGCGCAATTTGTGTTTGGCGGGTGATGAACTCCAAATCGAGGCGGCAGCACCGTCTCCGAATAGGCAGGCACTGATAATTACGCCTGGGTCGTTATCCAAGTAGAAGGCGGACGAACATATCTCCACCGCGACGCACGCCACAACGGCATCGGGATTGGTTTGAGTGATGGCAGATGTTGCACGCAGGGCAGGTATGGCCGCGCCGCAGCCCAAACCGACCAAATCCTGCAACCAAACATCGGATCTAAGACCGATCATCTCAGCCATGTAGCTACTCACGCCGGGGCAAAGATATCCGGTGCACGTGCAAACAACCAACGCGTCAAGTTCTGTCGGGGCAACCCCCGCACTTTGCAATGCTTTTGTCAGTGCCCGGACGGCAATATCCGGGGCGGCTTGACGGAAGATGGCATTCAACTCGTCGGGTCCATGCGTAAAGAGCTTGTCCAATTCGTTCGTGGCAAATTGCCTGGTGTCCACGCCTGAGTCGCCACGCAGAATTGCGCCAAACATGAGGCGGGCACGGCGATCCAAGCGCCCCGTGATGGCGGGGGAGGCCAGCGCCAACTCCAAACATTCACGTTGCGTGAAAGAATTGTCCGGATTTGCGGTGGCCAGAGCGTGAAGAAACATGGGATATCAATGGAGCAACCTGTAGAGTGGCGTGAAAGGCAGCAGGCCAGAGCGGCTTAAGAAAAAGACAATTCTACGTTTGGCTGGATTAAGCAACCACTGGTGGGAGAGCCGGGCTAATGAGAGACGGCGATGCAAGTGCCGCCCGATTTGCTGCTCAAGATTTACGACTGCCTCATTCCACTCGATTTCACCTTTTGACCAGCGTCTCAAGGTTCCTGTGGCCAAGGCCGCGCTTTGTAAGGCGATGGTCATGCCATGGCCAGTGAAGGGCGGGATCAATCCACGGCTATCGCCCAGGCTTGGAGATTGGTTGCTGTGTGTTCCATAATTCAATCCAGCCACCGCACAAGCCGAGTCCTTGAGAGCAGTTGCTGCCGCCAGCCTGTCGGACAATTCCCGTAAACCGGCAGCTTTGACGTGATCGATCAGAACATTTTCATGACTGTTGGTGCGTTGCCCGCGCGGGAAAAGGCCGCAAACATTGATGCGCTGGTTTTCCACGCGTGTCAGACCGACATAGGTATTATTTCCGAAATGAATCTCCAGATCGTCGTAGATGTCCAAGTTGTAAAAATGCTGCTTGAGTCCGATCCATGGAGACGTTGCGTCAGGTCGGCGTCCGAAGCACAAAACGCGTCCGGGTTTGGCGATCGTTTCCCCGCGTGATCGTCTCACAAGCTTTCCGCCCATTGAGGTGAAGAGTTGAGCCATGGATTCATCGAGTAAATATCGGCTCAGACAAAGGGCGGGCTCGGGCAGGGTGTGGCGGGTTGCGCGCCCTTCGGTTTCGAACCAAGTAACGCTGAGCGACGGAAGCGATCTCTCCAATATCGGGTTGATCTGGAGTTCTTCGCACGTCTTGCGATCCAGTCCGGTGATGAATTCTCCGCAAACGCGATGCCTCGGGTAGTCACCTGATTCAAAAATTGTGACCGGCACGTCATGGGTCCGCAGTCCGAGTCCAAGCCCCAAGCCGGCCAACCCGCCACCGACGATTTCCACGGGGCGCATGCTTGATCAGCCGTCTTGGCGGCGGCGCCCGGGTGTTGGAAAACTAAACATGGCAAACGGCTCGAAGCTATGTTGGGCGCGACGCCAGAAGTAGGCGGCGGTTTCCGAGCTGCCTAGGGGCAGCTTGCGGCGGATGCCTATTTTATCGATTTCCGGTTCACCTGGTCGGAGGAGGCCGGGCTTGAGAAGCACGCGATAAAGCATGGTAAGTGATCCCGAGCGGGGGCGGTCGAGCATGTCGAGCGGTGCGGCGGTGGCGATTTCGGCACCGATTTCCTCCCGGATCTCACGGCGCAGGGCATTAATGAGGGCTTCGCCGGTTTTAACTTTTCCGCCGGGGAGGGTCCATTGGCGCGAGCCTTTCGACTGCCGCACCAAGACCACGCCGCCGTAGGCATCTTCGATCCAGGCCATGACCGATATGCGTTTGGTGCCTTTAGTTGAGGAACTGGGCATGGCGTGGCTCAGAGTTTTTGCCGCCCGATGCAAAGAACGGTGCTTTTTGGGATAAGGCGGAGCGGGCGAGCCGGATCGAGTTGCGGTTCACTGCCAGTCTCGAAGATGTCCTTTGGGGAAAGTGCTGAGGTATCCGCCAAAAGATGCCAGTGCCATCCGGTTGGAAGGCGGGGCAGTTCGAATCTCAGCATGTCTGTGTGCATATTGAAGGCAGCGTAGAAAAACTCACCCGTGCCGCCCAACGCGTGGTCATGTTGACCGCACAGCATGAAGGCCAGCGAGTGGCTGTGTTCGCTCCAGTCGGGTTCACCAGGTTTTACGCCGTGCCAGGAGATATCGGGATAACCGCTGCCGACGTTATCGAGACCGGTAAACCAATCGCCCCGATGCAGGCTCGTGTGCCGATGGCGGAAAGCGACAAGAGTTTGCACAAAACGCAGGAGCCCGGCATTTGTTTTCGCCAAGTCCCAATCCAGCCAGTTCCATGAAGTATCATGACAATACGCGTTGTTGTTGCCCCGCTGGCTGCGGCCGAACTCGTCGCCCATGGAAAGCATGGGCACGCCTTGGCTTACGAGGAGGAGTGCCATCGCATTTTTGGCGCAGCGCAGACGTAATTCCAGGATGGCCGGATCGTTTGTCGGCCCCTCTGTTCCGCAGTTCCATGAATAGTTTTCATTCGACCCGTCACGATTGTCTTCTCCGTTCTCCAAGTTGTGTTTGTGCTCGTACGAGAAAAGATCGGCCAGGGTGAATCCGTCGTGACAGGTAATGAAATTGACCGAGGCGGCGGGGCAGCGTCCGCTCGGTCGGTAAAGGTCAGGTGAGCCCATGATGCGCTGCACCATCTCCCCGACCGATTCATCATCGCCCCGCAGAAAGCGTCGCGCGGCGTCGCGGTATTTGCCGTTCCACTCCATCCATCGCCC
>JBILDG010000092.1:0-7192 GCA_044352715.1 Chthoniobacterales bacterium
CTCGCGCTGTCCCGCTAAAGCAACGGCTCCAGCAAGTTCAGCAGATACCCGAGCAGGATAATCCCGGCACTGGTAATGCCGAAAAACAGACCGATCAGCGGCAAACGCATCGTCCGCCGCAGCATGATCGCCTCGGGTAAACTCAGCGCCGCCATCGCCATCATAAAAGCCAGCGCCGTGCCCAACGGAATACCTTTCTCAAAGAGCACCACCGCCACCGGCACGATCGCCGCGCAACTTCCATACATCGGCACACCGAGCAGCGTCGCCAGCGGCACGGAAAAGACCCCGGTCGCGCTCATCAACCGCTGAATCGCTTCCTGCGGCACATAGTTGTGAATGGCGGCCCCCACGGCCACGCCCACCAGCACCCACACCCAGATTTGCCGGATCACCCCCACCGCCTCGTCGAAACCGTAGCGCAAACGCGTCGCCCACGTGTAAACCACCGGCCCTTCGGTCTCATGGGCCGACCGCAAAATATCCTCCTCGAGATAACGTTCGAGCTTCAGATGCCCGAGCACCGCCCCCGCCGTGATGCCGATGAGCATCCCCCCGGCCACATAGGCCACCGTCACCGGCACCCCGAACTCCCCCGCCATCAAAATCACCAGGTATTCATTGATCAGCGGCGAAGTGATCAGAAAGGAAAACGTCACGCCCAGGGGCACACCCGCTTTCAGCAAGCTGATGAAAATCGGGATGGACGAACACGAGCAGAACGGCGTGACCGCGCCGAACACCGCCGCCACCGCATTGCCCCATACCCCGCCGCGACCCATCCACGCCTTGAGCTTCTGCTCCGGCAACCAGGTCCGCAGCACGCCGATCAGGAAAATCATTCCCGCCAGCAGCAGGAAAATCTTCAGTGTGTCATAGACAAAAAAGTGCACCGCACCACCGAAGCGCGACGCCGGATCCATCCCCGCCAAGTGGTAAACGAGCCAGTCGCTCAGCTTCAGCAGCATGGCTTGCCGTTCTCGTCCTTCCCGCAGCAGCCCTGCTTCGCCTTTTTCTCGGCCGTCTCTTTCATCGCGTGATCGATGCGCTCGATCATCCGGACCAAGAAACCTTTTTTGTTTTCCGCAGGCTCTGCGGGTTGTTTTTTGCTCTGTGTTTCGTTGTTCATGATTCCGTTGGATTACGTTCAGTCCGGCCGGCCCCCTGCCTTCTACCGGCGCCATAGGCTTCGAAAACTTTGCGGATTTCATCCCGCACACGGCGGAACTCGTTCATCACTTCCTCCTCCGTGCCCGTGGCGTGGGCCGGATCGTCGAACCCCCAATGGTAACGCGCCGCCTGGCCGGGATACATCGGACACGCTTGGTCCGCATTGCCGCACACCGTAATCACCGTTTCGATCTCGCGATCGAGGAAGTCGTTCATGTGCTTGGAAGTGTGGCCCGAAATGTCGATGCCGATCTCGGCCAAAGCGGCGATGGCTTTGGGATGCACATACCCCGCCGGCTTCGATCCCGCGCTGTGCACCTCGAGCAAATCCCCCGCCGCCGCCCGCAGAATTCCCTCCGCCATATGACTGCGACAGGAATTGCCGGTGCAGAGGATAAGAACACGTGGATGAGTTTTCATGATCTGGCGCTTTCCATGGTCTGACGCACCGCGCGGCACGCTTCGCTTTGCAGGAAGGCGCGGTCCGGGTCGGACAACGCTTCCTCGCCGAGACGGTCGGCTTCCTCGATGACCTCACGCGGGAAATATCGGCGACGCAACCATAGCGCGACGTGCACCAACCCGATGAGCACGGGCACCTCGATGAGCGGTCCGACCACCGTGGCGAAAGCCACCCCGGAGGTGATACCGAAGACGGCAATGGCCACGGCGATGGCCAACTCGAAATTGTTGCCCGCCGCCGTGAAGGCCAGCGTCGTGCTGCGCGAGTAGTCCGCCCCGACCCGCCGCCCGAGGAAAAAGCTGATCCCGAACATCAGGACGAAATAAATCGTCAGCGGCACCGCGATCCGCAACACGTCGAACGGAAGCTTCACGATGGCGTCTCCCTTGAAGGTGAACATGACGACGATCGTGAAAAGCAGGGCGATCAGCGTGACCGGCGAAATGAGGGGGACAAATTTGCGGTCATACCATTCGGACCCCTTGAGCGGGATGAGGATGAGGCGGCTCAGCACGCCCGCCGCGAACGGAATTCCCAGATAGATCATCACGCTGGCGAAGATTTGCCCGATGGTCACGTCGGCCAGCGATTTTCCGCCGAGTCCCTGCACCCCGGAAAGGTCGATCCCGAGCAAGCCGGGCAGCCACGTGATGAAGATCCACGCGTAGAGCCCGAACGTCACAATCTGGAAGACGCTGTTGAGCGCGACCAGACCGGCGCAATACTCGCTGCTGCCCTTGGCCAGCTGGTTCCAGACCAGCACCATGGCAATGCAGCGGGCGATGCCGACCAGAATCAGCCCCACCATGTAATCCGGGTGATCGCGGAGAAACAGCACCGCCAGCACAAACATCAGGACCGGCCCGATCAACCAGTTCTGCAGCAGTGACAGCCCCAGCACCTTCGTGTTGGCAAAAACCTTGGGTATTTCCTCGTAGCGCACCTTGGCCAGCGGCGGATACATCATCAGGATCAACCCCGCGGCAATGAGCAGGTTGGTCGTGCCGAGTGTGACCGGTGCAAAGAACGCTTCCGGGTCGGTAATGAGAAAATTCCCCGCCAACACCCCCGCCGCCATGGCGGCAAAGATCCACAGCGTGAGATAGCGGTCCAAAAAGGACATCCGGCGGGCGATTGATTCTGTCATAAACGGGTGGCGGCAAAACGACGGCGCGGCGCGCGGGACGGACCCCCGCAGGAAACAATCTCGGAGCCGGGGCTCTTCCGGAGCTTGCGCAAACGCTGCAAGTCCTGCCGGAAAACGGCCTCCTCGGCCGCCACATCCTGCAGGCACGCCAAGTTCGCTGCCAGCGCGGGCGGACGCTTCGCCGGCAAACGGTAAATCATCCACTGTCCGCAACGCTCCGGCACCACCATCCCCCGCTCCCGCAGATACGCCAGATGACGCGAAATTTTCACCTGCGGCTCCCGCAGCACTTCCTGCAGATGGCACACGCACAGCGGACCCCCCAGCAGCAAATGCACGATGCGCAACCGCGTGCGGTCGCACAGACACTCGTGAATGCTGACCAAGTCCATGCGCCGAGCTATATTTGCTTAAACATATATATGTCAAAGCATATATTCTTGGCAGGGCGCACCACCCTCCACCTCTGAGGGCGCGTCCGCCTCGGACACCGGCACACCTCCCGCCTTTATTTCCCCGCTCCCGCCCCGCGTGCTATAAGTCCGGCATGTTCGGACTGACCAAGCGCGAGGAAGCCATCCTTCGCCGCCTCGACACCCCCATCAAAATCCAGGACTTCCTCGACCGCCTGCCCATCAATTTCGAAAAACACGGCGAGACCCACTATTCCCCCCGCCGCGTCCTGCGCGAACGCAAAGCCCACTGCACCGAGGGCGCCCTTCTGGCGGCCACCGCCCTCTGGTTGCGCGGCGAGCGCCCGCTCCTCCTCGACCTCAAGACGCGCCTCTTCGACGACGAGCATGTCGTCGCCCTCTTCCGCGTGAACGGCTACTGGGGCGCCATTTCGAAAACCAACCACGCCGTCGTCCGCTACCGCGACCCCATCTACCGCACCACCCGTGAGCTCGCCATGTCCTATTATCACGAATACTTCCGCGACCATGACGGTGTGAAAACCCTCGCCTCCTACTCCCGTCCTTTCGACCTCCGCCGCCTCGGCGAATCCTGGGTCACCGCCGAGGAAGACCTCTGGTCTCTCGACGACGCACTCAACGCCGTCCCGCACTACCCCTTTGTCCCCCCCGTCAACCGCCGCTTCCTCCGCCGCGCCACCCCCTTCGAACGCCGCACTCTCAACACCCGCGAGTGGACCAAAAACGACCCCGGCACCTGACCGCACTCCCTTTGCTCGCCAGACCGCGCCACCCGTGCTAAGAAACCTTTCGACGCTCGGGTGGCGAAATTGGCAGACGCGCCAGACTTAGGATCTGGTTCCGCAAGGAGTGTGGGTTCAAGTCCCTCCCCGAGCACTTTTCAAAGCTTAAGATTTAAGCTGATTTTTTAAAAGAGAGAGCGGGCAGCGGGAATCGAACCCGCATAGCCAGCTTGGAAGGCTGGAGTTTTACCACTAAACTATGCCCGCGTCGTCTCTATGAATTGTCCGAGCAGGCTTGCCGGTCAAGGCGGTTTTACGGCACAAGGGTCATCGTATGACCGAACCATCCACCGCGAACTCCCCACGTATGCTCTGGGCCTACGTGCTGCCGTTCGCGATTTTCATGGGCGGGCTCGCCGTCATTTCGCTCGTGCAGTCTTTCGCGCCGGAGGAAAATGCCCCTCTCTGCCTGGCCGAACCGAAGTATTGGGTCTTTCCGCTGCAGGCCGTGCTCTGCGGCGCGTTGCTGGTGTGGTTCTGGAAATCTTACGAGTGGGGCGCCCGGTGGCACGTTTTCACGGCGATTCTCTCCGGCTTGATCGTGCTGGCCCTCTGGATCGCCCCGCAGTGGTTGCTCGGCGCCGAGCGCCGCACCGAAGGTTTCGACCCGACGCTCTTCGCCGCCTCGCCGCTCCTTTACTGGGGCACGCTGGCGCTGCGCTTCCTTCGACTGGTCGTGGTGGTTCCTTTGCTCGAGGAAATTTTCTGGCGCGGGTTTTTGCTGCGTTACCTGATCAACGAAGATTTCACCAAAGTGCCCTTCGGCGCGTTCTCGTGGTTCTCCTTCGGCGCGGTCACAGTGATGTTCGGCCTCGCGCACTTCGGGCCGGACTTCGTTCCCGCATTGCTCGCCGGGGCGATTTACAATCTGGTCGCCATCCGCACCCGCAGCCTGGCCTGCTGCGTGATCGCGCATGCGGTGACGAACCTCGGGCTCGGCCTCTACATCATGCAAACGGGGCAGTGGGGTTTTTGGTAGCCGCCGCAAGCGGCAGTTGCCAGTGCTCGGTGTTCCGTTTTCATTAGAAGCCACTTTCTCACTCAACTCTCCCACATAGTTCTCATCCCTAGCTCCCAATGAAAGCCGGCCTCGCACAGATCAACACGACCGTCGGGGATTTTGCCGGCAATGCGGATAAAATCCTGCGCGCTTACCGCGAGCTGGTGGCCGCGGGGGCGGATTTTGTCGTCACGCCGGAAATGGCCGTCTGCGGCTATCCACCGATGGATCTTGTCTTCCACTCCGGCTTCATCGCCGCGGCCGAGCGTCACGTGAACGCGCTGATGGCCGACACCGGCGACGTCCCGCTCATCGTCGGCACCGTTGAGCCGAACTCCTCGCCGCACGGCCGTCCGTGCCATAACAGCGCCGTCGTGCTGCAAAACGGCCGCCGTCTGGCCACCGCGCACAAATCCCTCCTGCCCACCTACGATGTGTTCGACGAGGGACGCTACTTCGAACCGGCCACCAAAGTAACCACGGTCAAAATCGCGGGCGTGAAGGCCGGGGTCACCATTTGCGAAGATTTGTGGACGGCGAAATATCTGCCCCGCGATTACTACGGACACAGCCCGATTGACGAATTGCAAAAACAGGGCGTCGCGCTCGTGATCAACCTGAGCGCTTCGCCGTTCGAGGCGGGCAAACCGGCCAAACGCCGCACCATGCTCGCCAAAATCGCCCGCCGCCTGCACGCACCGCTCGTCTATGCCAACGCCGTCGGCGGCAACGATCAACTCGTCTTCGACGGTCACTCCCTCGCCTTCGATGGCGACGGCACGCTGGCCGCGCAATTTCCCGGATTCGTGGAACAAAGCGCACTCGTCCCGCTTCCCCCCGCCGCACCTTTCCCGCTGGCGGAGCACTCCGACGTGGCCGATGTGCACGACGCGCTCGTGCTGGGCTTGCGCGATTACCTCGCCAAATGCGGGTTCAAACAAGTCGTCATCGGCCTCAGCGGCGGCATCGACTCGGCCGTGACGGCCGCGCTGGCGGTCGAGGCTCTCGGCCCGGAGAACGTGCTCGGCGTGACCATGCCCGGACCGTATTCGTCGCCGGGCAGCGTTGAGGACTCGCTCGCCCTGGCCCGCCATCTGGGCATGACCTGCCACCACATCCCGATCCAGCCCGGCTTCGCCGCGATGGAGGAACAATTGCGCGCTGTGTTTGACGGAGAAAAACCCGACATCACCGAGGAAAATTTGCAGGCCCGGCTGCGGGGCATGACGCTCATGGCGCTCTCGAACAAGTTCCGCCGCATGGTCATTTCCACCGGCAACAAGAGCGAGCTGGCCGTCGGTTATTGCACGATTTACGGGGACATGGCCGGCGGCTTGGCTCTTCTTTCCGACGTGCCCAAGACGATGGTTTACCAACTGGCCGGTCATATCAACCGCCACCGCGAAATCATCCCGCACAACACGATCGAAAAAGCGCCCAGCGCCGAATTGCGAGCCGATCAGAAAGATCAGGACACGCTCCCGCCCTACGATGTGCTCGACGAAATTCTGCGCCTTTACATCGAGGAACAGCTCACCGTGGACGAAATCTCCGGCCAAGGCTTCGAACCCGACACGGTTCGCTGGGTCGCCGGCAAGGTGGACGCCAATGAATACAAACGGCAACAGGCCGCCCCGGGCATCAAAGTCACCTCGAAAGCCTTCGGCATCGGTCGCCGCGTGCCCATCGCCCAGAAATTCCGCGCCTGATCTATGACTAACCTCTTTCTCACGACCCTCGGCGCTTTTCTCCTCGGTTCCATTCCCACGGGCTACCTCGTGGCGCGAGCCAAAGGCATAGACATCCGCCAGCACGGCAGCGGCAATATCGGGGCGACGAATGTCTTTCGCACCCTCGGCAAACCCCTCGGCATTCTCGTGTTTTTCCTCGATGCGCTCAAAGGCTCCGCCGCGGTCTGGCTGGCGGAGCACTTCGGCGGTCCGTCCGCGTGGCCGGGAATCATCGCCGCGGCGGCCGCCATTGCCGGTCACAACTACACGCCGTGGCTTGGCTTCCGCGGAGGTAAAGGCATCGCCACGTCCGCCGGCGTCCTGCTCGCGCTCATGCCTCTCGCCGTTCTCGTCGTTGGCGTGGTGTGGTTTCTCGTCTTTCAAATTTCCCGCTACGTCTCCGTCGCCTCGATCGCCGCAGCGGTGGCTTTGCCCGTGACGATCGCCACCTTTTGGCATTTCGGCC
>JBILDG010000093.1:0-7070 GCA_044352715.1 Chthoniobacterales bacterium
TCCTCCCTCTCCAAACCCTGCGTCTCCCCCTCGTAAAACGTCGGAAAGACCAAGCAGTCCGCCTCCTCCAAGGCGGATTTTTTTTGCCCCGAATCCAAAAACCCCGCCAGCTCAACGCAAGCCCCTTCGTTACCTGCTGCTTTCGTACCTTCCCACTTTCCAACTTTCCCACCTTCTCGATGTCTCTGCTCCTCCGCGCCTCCGTGAGAGTCTCCTCCTTCCGCCCCCAGTTCCCCCTCCGCGCCCTTCGCGCCCTCCGCGTGAGCCTTCCCCACCTTCCCACTTTCCCACGTTCCCACTTTCACACCGCAACCATCAGTTGCTTCATTCGCTTTCTCGATCGCCGCCAGCACCCGCCCTTTCTCTTCCTCCGACGCAAAACTCCCCGCCAGCGTCAAATGCGCCCGCCACGGAGCATTTCTTTTGTGCAATTCCTCATTCGCCAACCGCGTCGCCTCAATCGCCACAAACACCCCCTTCGTCTCGATAAGATGCCCCAAAAACAAAAACCTCACCACCTCCAATTTTTTACCTTCCCACTTTCCCACTTTCCCACTTTCAAACCTTGCTACCTCAGCCGTAGGCTCCAGCAACGCTCTGAGCGTTGCGACTCGCGCTTTCCTCTTGGGCGCGAGCCTCTCGTCATAGTCCGGAAACTGATCCGCAATCCCATTCGGCACCACTTCGATACGCGTCGGCGCAAACACCTTGGCGTCCCGCTTGTTGTAATTATTCAGCACAATCGAAAGATCCGCCTTACCCAGCGCCCACCGCGTCAACCTGCGTGGCCAGTCATTCCCCGCCGCCACCCACTCACCCAAGCCGTAGGCATGCCAGTGCAAGATCAGCTCCGGAAACAACGGACGACACAACGCCATCACCACCCAGTCCCTCACGATCGCCGACCGCTTCGCCGGCGCCGGGACATAATAAAACGCCATCCGCCCATGCCGCAGGCGAATCCACCACGCCTGGGCAATGCACTTGAACAAACGAAGAAACTTCTGCGGACGAAAAGACCCCACATCCTCCAGATCATCCGAAACCCGCGCATCCACATGATGCACCTCGAACCGCGGGTCCGCCCGCAACCCCTCCAACATAATCTGCACCATCACGCTCTGCCCATGATGCGGCGGCGGCACATGCGCAAAAACCAGGATCTTCCGTTTGTTCACTTCTTGGTAAATCTCACACATCCATTCTCGGTGGCAAAACATCTTCTCCCATCATCTTCAATTTCTCCCCGGGGACCACGTGCGCCCCGCACGTAGCGGCGTACGCCCCCGTCCGCCGCTCCTCCCACCCGGCACGTAATCCCACTCCAGCTCGAAGTTTTTGCAGCCACGCCGGTCCCCCCGACCGGCTTTTTCTGCCCTAATATCCCATCCACATCACCCCCCAACACTCGCTCAATCTCCCCAACTGATATTCCAACATTCTTAAGAATGTTGGAATGTTTTCACCGCGGAGCAGATCGTAAGTTGTCCCTCTTTAACTCAACTTGCAGGTGAGGTCTTCTCACCCGCTCGTTCTTTGTTCAACCGGATCATTCCTTCCGTCAGCTTGCCGCGCAGACCTGTTGCACGGCTGCGCGTGATCGTGATGACCAACGGTTGGCCATCTGGCAACGTAATCCGGTAAACGATGCGCTGGCCGAAAGCGTAGTCCGGCACAAGATAATGCTCCTCACTGGTCGTCGTCTCGATCTCCGGCCAAAACGGATACTGCTCAATAACCACGTGGGTCTTTTGCTCAGGCTGGAATTTGACTCCAGTAGCTTCCAGATGTTTCCACGCCGGGCTGTTGCTCACATCTTTTATCGCCCTTAGTTCCCTGATGGTCATTTCTTTCAATTCGGTTTTACCGAAGGGGCGCGCATACTCGGCCATCTCCGCATCGCTCAACCCGCTTTCTCGCCGCTCTTTGTTGAGGAGTTGCACCAAATGACGATACACGCGGCGGAATTTGTGGGGCTTCGCGGCCAGCGGTCCCAGCAGCAGATCAACCCGCCAAGAAAGATCGTCGATTGCACCTTGGACGTCTCCCGTCGTGAGCGTATTTTGACGGTAGGCATCGTAGGTCTCTTTTTGGAACAAGGACCCTCCAAGTGTTCTCGGGGCCAAGATGTCGGCTGATCCTTCTTTGCCCTCGGCCAGCTCAAGCAGAGCTTTTTTATCATGATAACGTTTGCGCCATGCCGCTGCACTCTCCATCAATTCCATGGCATTGCAACTGGTCGCCGCCTCGATTGCAAAGGCCGCCTCCTCGGGTAACGGCGCCGCCCCGCGCTCGATATTCTGGATCGTCGCCGGCCGCAGCCCCGTCTCCTCCGCGCACTTGTCCCGGCTCCAATCGAGAATCTCACGAAGTCTTAGTAACGGATGCTTGATCAACGCTGGGTCGGATTTCGTGCTCATGACCACGCCACCCTCGCACAGTATTCAAGTAGGCTGTCAAGCAGAAATATCGTTAGATTAACAATTTTTAGAAAATCGAGAATTTGCCGTTTGACTTAGTAGAATAATAAGTGCATTATTTGCGCATCGGACGGAAGTGTCCCCAGACCTCCCATAATGAGCCGAGCGCATCCAAAGAGACGCACTCGTAAAGCTCAGAGGCAAAAGGACCTCCCTATCCGGTATATTATGGTTACAGAAAATCAAAACGAAACGGCCACCCCCGTGGTGACCGACAACCCGGGCACCAAGTATCCGTTTGCGAATGTCTCATTCAGCAAAACGGACTTGGCTGCTGCAATCAACAAAGTCAACGAGCTCAAAGGGGTTTTGCCCATCATGCCCGATCTGACTCCAAACGAGCGCCAGAGGATGTCGAAACTCGGCATCAAGACCCGCGGCTTTGTCGACCTCGCCCTCGAGGCGGCCAAAGCCGATCCCGGCATCTTGCCGCAGAGCATCTCACTGGGCACGTTTGTGACCCAAGATCAGCTCCTCCGGGATCTCAGCCTGGTGCAAACCCACGTCACGGACTTGAAGTTCAAGCTCGATGACGCGTTGCTCCTGACCGGCAACTACATCTACGGCGTCAGCCGCACGGTGTATGCCCTCGCGAAAACCCCTGCCGCCAAAGCCCGCTTGCAAGAGCAACAGGCCGCGATGAAGCAGCGCTTCGCCAAAAACAAAAGCCAAACCACGGCGACTACTCAGGCTTAAGGCCTGATCTCTCACAGTCCTCGACCCTGTTCTGGTCGAGACGGGGCATCCGGTGGCAGCCGGGTGCCCCAACTTTTTGCCGTGGGCTGGCTTTGACTGAAACTTTGTCTGGGCTCAGCCCATTCGCAAGAAAAAATGTCCTTCCAAGCGACAACGACCTCGTAAAAAACTCCACCGATCTCGCTCCGAGCTGCTCCGTTGTCACTCCGAGCTTCGTCGTTCTCGTTCCGAACTTCACCGACCTCGGTCCAAGCTACTCCGTTGCCGCAAAAAACTTCATCGATCTCGTTCTGAGCTGCTCCGTTGTCACTCCGAGCTTCATCGATCTCACTCCGAACTCCATCGACTTCGCACAAAGCCTCATCAATCTCGATCCGAACGACTTCGAAGTTCTAAAAAACATTATCAACACAGCCTCGAGTTCCGCTCCGATAAAAAACTGCCGCTGATATTCCAACATTCTTAAGAATGTTGGAATGTTTTCCAAAGGTGTAGCAACAAACCGAACGCGGGTTTTTCCGGGGCAGGGGCATCCTCAGTCAATCGCCGCCGACCGAGGTAGGTCTTAATCTTACCTCGAAGGATCGATTCTCTCAAAGTGCTGGCGCCACCGTTCACCATTCTCCAGTTCATTCCGTCGGTGCTCAGGGAGCATCAATCCCAAGCCTGCCTCACGTAGCCAGCCCGAGGTGGTTCGGAAAACCCCTTCACGTGCCGCCCACACCGAGTATTGCAAAAAGACTCCATTCGCCACGGCTTGGTATTTGCCCGAGGGCGGCACGATGGGGGACACCAAGAACAGCAGGAGGACGGTGGCAACCGCTGCGGCGGTGAATGGCTTCCACGCCCAGCGCGCCGGGGTGGGGGACACCATGGCCGCGGCGCAAAGTGCTGCCGCGGGAACTGTGCTGACCACTAATCCGGGATGGGTGCACAGATAACACGCCGCCGCCAACAAGGGACCCAAGAATGCAGCCAACCCATAGATCAAGGCCAGACGAGCCTTCGGGGAGAGGCCTTGGAATGCACCGCCCCAACACGCCAACCAGAAGGGTAGCGTCCCAAGCGCCACCCAGAAGAAAGCGCGGCTAATGTTCAAAATCGTGGCGGCCGTCACCCCTTGAAGCAAAATGCTGCTCGTGCTATTGCCCGCGTTCATGCTGGCGGCAAGCGCCGCATAGGCGTCCCATCCCCCGAATGTCACGATCACTCCGATCTGCCAAGCAATGATCACCACCGCACCTGCCGCACAGGAAATCCAAAAGGAGAGGCGACCACGATTCTGCCACGCCACCAGCAGACACAGAGGCGCCAACATAATCAGAGTGTTGAGACGGAATCCCGCACACACAAACAACGCCGCCGCAAATGACAAATCACACGACCATGAGGCCGCCGATTCTTTGCCCGGCAACCGCATCGCAGCCCACAAAAGGAGCGATACGCTCAGAAGGTCCGACGCATGCGAGGTGCCCGTCTGGGCGTTCAACAAAATAATCCACGAGAAAGCTGCCCCGCCGGTGAACGCCAACGCGCGCGGCACTTCCAACAATTCCCGGAGCAACCGGTAAAGCACCGCCAAGCCGGCAACCGTGAGACTGAAGCTGGCCATTTGCACCGCAAAATACGGACCGCACCCCATGGATAAAAAGAATCGGCCTAAGATAATAAACAACGCATAGCCCGGCGGGTGCGCCACCCAGTGCTCTCGTATCATGTGGAACGCATAGCCGTCCGCATCCGGCCAGTAAGGCCGCGGGCTCCACATGAAATAAATCGTCGCCGACCATAAAACCACGAGCCCCGCAGCAAACCAGCGTGCAGACAGGTTATTCATCGTCAAAAACTCACGCCCCATACGCACGCTTTCCTACCTTTTGCCAAGCCACCAGCCAACCCCAAAACCCCCGAGCCATGACGGTCCCCCGACCGGCATTTTCATGCCCAAATGTCCTATCCGTATCACCTCCCAATGTCCCCTAATCTTCCCGGATGATATTCCAACATTCTTAAGAATGTTGGAATGTTTACAGTTGATACGGCCGTTGTTTGGAATGACTCAGGCGAGCTTATCGAGGAAAGACAGAATGTTCCGGGCTTGCTCGGTGATGGCGTGTCGCACCTCGCGTCCCTCGTAACGCTTGAGGAGAAGACCGGCGATAGCCAGACGGCGCAGGTGCTCGCTGGCGGTCTTCATTTCGATCTGCAGCTTTTCCGAGATTTCATTCACGGACATCTCGGGATGACGTTCGAGAAGTTCGAGAATTTCAATCCGACGATGATTGGCGAAGCCCTTTACGATGCGTTCGAGGCGTTTGGTGCGGGCTCCCGGGCGACGAATCACGCTTTTGGTCGTTTGCATGCCCCACTCCGTTATCAAACCTCCCCGTCCTGTCGAGGACATTCCAACATTCTTAAGAATGTTGGAATGTTGTTACCGATCAGTCAGTTCGTAAATTCTTGGCTGCGCATCCACATGATGCACCTCAAACCGCAGGTCCGCCTGTAGCCCCACCCCCAGAATTTGCACCGCCACGCTCTGCCGGTGGGGTCCGAGTCCCCATGCTCAATCATGCCGCGTGAAGCGCTTCGAGCACGATGCGCGGGTGACGCGCTGTGACCATGAGAAGAGCTTTGGCCGCACCCTCTGGTTCGCGGCGTTTTTGCTCCCAATTTTGCACGGTGCGCGGGCTCACGCCAATCATGAGGGCAAACTGTTCTTGGCTCAGTCCCAGACTGCCCCGGATGTGCTGGACATCGGGGGCCCCAATGGTGGTTCGGTGCGAAGCGCGTTTTGTGCTGCGGCGAATTTGTCCAGCCTGTTTAATGCTTTGGACCAGCTCGGCAAACATTTTGTCGTTCATTTGAATTCCTCCTTCACCAGGTTGCGGAGGACCCGCAGTTGTCTACTGTCGAGATCTTCCTGTTGGTTCTTCGCGTAAGCGAAGAGAAAGTAGATTTCTTCGTCAGCCACGAGGTAGTAGATAACCCTGACGCCACCGCTCTTGCCGCGACCGCGGAGTGCACAGCGGATTTTGCGCAGGCCACCGCTACCGCGGATAATGTCGCCCGCTCGAGGCTTGAGTGCCAGGGTGACCTGCAATTGGCGATAGTCGGCCTCATCAAGCAGTGAGGTGATCTGCTTGGTGAAGACCTGCGTTTCGATGAAATGCACACGGCTCAAACTACGCCATTGGCGTATATTGTCAATGACTGGTATCAGCCTTTGTGCTGCCGGACGCGCCGGCGACTTTGTCACCACAATGATCAAAAAACCCTTCTACAACACCTCCTCTAGATAGCGAAGCATGGTCACCGACTACATAACGCCCATGGACAAAACCTACACCCTCCTAGGTGCGCCCAAGATTTCGTTGGAACAAGGCGTCCAAGAAACCGTCACCTGGCTACGCACCCAACCGGGCTTTGCCGAGCTCCCGCCCGGCACGTAATCCCACTCCAGCTCGAACCCCAGCCCCCTCCAGCCACGCCGGTCCTCTCGACCGGCATTTTTCATGCTTAAATGCCTCATCCACCTCACGTCCAGCGCCCCGACAATCCCCTCGGCTAACATTCCAACATTCTTAAGAATGTTGGAATGTTTTCACCGCAAGAGCAGTTCGTGAACTTTCTTGTTTACCTCAACTTGCAGCTGAGGCTTTCTCACCCGCTCGTTCTTTGTTCAACGGATCATTCCTTCCGTCAGCTTGCCACCCCAGATACCTCAAGATATGCTTCCTTATTGATGAATCGAAACGACATCGCCTGCTTTGTCGCTGAATTAGCCGACAAGTTCAGGCCCCAAAAGGTGGTTCTTTTTGGTTCTATGGCCAAAGGTACAGCCTCCAAAGACTCGGATGTCGATCTCCTTGTGGTGATGCCTCACCAAGGTTC
>JBILDG010000006.1:0-22076 GCA_044352715.1 Chthoniobacterales bacterium
AGGAGGGCGGTTTTGGCAACCTGCGCGTGGACAATGCGGACGGCGACTTTATCGTGTCCGCCGGCACTGCGGTCGGCTTGCGCCCCGGTGGCAGCATCGAAGTCGCGGCGAACAATGTCCGCATGGAAGGCAAAATTACTGCTCCCTCCGGATCGGTCGCTTTGACCGTCTACAACTTCTCGCCTTATCTTTACGCTGAGTTGTCAGCTAGGGGAGCTTTGGCGGAAAAACCAGCCCCTGCAGTTCAACCGGGCCGCGGCTCGATCTTGCTTGGCAGTAAATCCCGCATTGATGTTTCCGGGATGATGGTCGATGACCGCCGATTCTCGGCGAATCCCTCGTTCGGAGCCGTCCTCATTGATGGCGGCGACATCAAGCTCGAGGGATATTCGGTGCAGCTACCCGCCGGTTCGGTGCTCGATGCCAGCGGCGGTGTTTATGCCTACGGCCGCAACAAGTTCACTTTCGGCGATGGAGGATCGACCTCCATCCTCTCCGGACGCGATCCGGATTTGACGACGTCCACGGGTGGAATCCTGCAACTCGCGGGAAGCTTGATGTCCTACTCGGGAGTCAAAGGCGGCTCCCTCACCTTGCAATCTAATTTTATCCATCTGGGTGGAGCCGTTGCACCGCCCACCGGCGTGAGCCTTGGGTCCGCTTTTTTCCAAAGGGGCGGTTTTTCCTCTTACATTTTAATCGGACTGGGGGGACGAGACATTGCCGACAACAATTTGGCGGGTGTTGTGGTTGCGGGTGATGTCAGGCCATTAGCCCAGACGCTGGTTCAGCAATCAAATGTTGTCGTAAACGATCGGGCTTTCCGTCGTTTGGGCACGGATGTATTCGTTCCTCTTTTTCCTGAGGACAAGTTCGCCGGGGAACGTCAGGCGGTTTCCCTGCGCCTCTCGGCCACCGGGTTTGATGATAGCTTTACCGAAAACAAGATCGAAGCTCTGGGCATCGTCGAGATGCGCAACGGCTCGCGCATCACCACTGACGCCGGAAGCTTGGTTTCGCTCAAAGGCGATGTGGTCAAGGTGAATGGCGAGATCAATGCGCCGGGTGGGTCGATAATTGTTTCCGGTCGCAGTTCTTACCGACTCTCCTCGGCAGAATCACAAATAGTCTCCTCGGCCCAAGCTACTGTCGAGATTGGGGCGTCTGCCCGCCTCTCGGCGGCTGGAGTTGCCGTGCACTTGCCCGATCAAAATGACTTGAGCGCCGGCAAACTATTTCCCGGCGGCACAATTTCAATCTCCGGAAACATTGTCGCCGCCGAGGGCGCGATCATGGATGTTAGTGGATCGTCCGCCGATTTTGACTTTAGTCCACAGCGCCTTGGGCGGGCTACGACGGATCCTCGAGCTCCGTTCAAGGTCGTGCTTGGTTTGCCAGCCCGGGTGGACAGCGACGGTGGTCGCATCACGCTGGCAGGTTCTCAGATGCTTTACTCTGACGCGACGCTGATGGGGAGCGCGGGCGGGCCTTCTGCGCTGGGAGGATCTTTGGCTGTTTCTTCAGGACGATTCTACGCTCCCGGCTCCATGCCATCCGGGGCCGACATAAATATGGTGGTCCACGCCAGCGGTAGAGCAGCCGATTTCCGGGCCGGCGAAGGTTCTTCCGGCACGGGATTTTTCGCCCTTGATCGGTTTTTCTCAGGCTCTTTTGACAACCTCGACCTCGGCTACTTTTACAATGCCAATGCCAGTCCGGCGTTCGGAGGGAACATTGATTTTCGCGGAGACGTCGATATCAAGGCTCGTGGCATGCTGCGGTTAGCTGGGGGGGGAGTAATGAAGGCTGATGGCATAGTATCCCTCTCGGCAGCCACAATAACTGTGGGGCAACCTTATCAACCCCCCCTTCACCCCTCTGACATTTACGATCCCTTCACGAAAGTATTGACTCAGGGCTCCACCCCTCAGCCCATCGGTGTTGCCCCCACTTCACAAGATGATGGTGCCTCCGCTACCGGTTCTCTTCAGGCGCGCGCCCGTCACATCGAGATTGGTCACTCTGTTTTCCGCAACATGGACAGCTTCCTGTTTGACGCAGCTGATGGTGACATTATGGGTTATGGCAGCTTGAACGTAGCTGGTGACCTTGTTTTGCGGGCGGCTAATATTTATCCGACCAGCATGGCCAACTTTGATCTTTTCGCTTTCAACACTAAAGCAGGTGTGGCCGGATCGGTCACCGTTCTTGCTGCTGGAGCCTCGGGCACACCGCTATCTGCTGGTGGCAATCTTCGCCTGATGGCGGCAAATATCGATCATCGCGGCACCCTGCGCGCTCCGTTTGGCAGCATCACACTGGGCTGGGACGGGACCGGCTCGGCTCCGCAGAATCCTGTCACCCGTTTGGAAGTAGCCCTAGCCCCTACTGCCACGCTGAAATTGGGTCCAACCAGCACCACCTCGGTCGCAGCTGACGATTTGACGATTCCTTTTGGATTGACTCGCAACGGGCTGTCTTGGATCGATCCACGTGGGGTAGATATCACGGCGGGTGGTTTGCCTCAGCGATCTATTTCTTTGTCCGCCGGAAATGTGGTGACGACGGCTGGTTCCATCGTCGATGTGCGCGGTGGCGGCGACCTGCTCGCGTTCCGCTGGGTCCCCGGAATCGGGGGCAGTAGTGACTTGCTTGGCACTGCAAACGAATCATGGAATGCCAACACTGAGTATCGGGCCGGCAATTTGGTTTTACATGATGGGGAAACTTGGTCGGCCCGCGCGGACATCAATCCCCGTGACTACGCCCTTGCTCCTGAGCCTCAGGACGGACTTTTTTGGGTCAGAGTCCCAGAGGCGTATGCCGTTCTATCCGGTTGGTCTGGCCGCGTTGCGCCTGTCAATCAATTCAACGCCCGCAGCGGCAAAGATGCGTTGGGTGGTGACTCGGGCTACGTGGCTACTGGATTGCGGGCCGGTGAGCAGGTCTTCCTCGATGGTATTTCCGGCTTGCCCTCAGGCTACCATACTCTACTGCCACGCCGCTACGCTTTGCTACCCGGCGCGTTCCTTGTGATTCCCGAGGAAGGCAAGCTGACCGGCAGTGGCACGGTAATTTCCACCAAAAACCCTTCGTTGCGTCGTGATAACTTCCTAACCGCCGAGATTGTTAGGCTAGAGGAGGGCTCTTACCTCGCCAGCGGATGGACTCGCAATGGATTGAACCCCGTCGCTTCAGTCCATGCGGCGCAGACGCGCTTTGAGGTCTTGCCCCGCGACGTCGTGACGGCTCGGGCTCAATATGAAATTTACGGGGCCAACCAATTTCTCGCGGCCGCGGCGCGACGGCTGGACCTGCCCTCGGTGCAGCGTCTTCCTCGGGATGCAGCGCGCTTGTCGATCCATGGCAACACGGGGCTTAATCTGTCTGGCTCCGTCTTGGCCCGCACCACCGCGGCGTCGGGCCGTGCGGCGGAGATCGACCTGAGTAGTTTAACCGCAATCAACATCACCGCCCCCGGAGCGTCGGTTTCTGAACCTGGTACGGTGACCGTTTCTACCGACAAGCTCAACTCGTGGGGCTTCGGCAGTCTGCTGATTGGTGGGCAGCGGACCGAAACCGGCACCGGCGTTGCGGTGACTGTGCGATCTCCGCTAGTAACCCTTGATGCCCCCGGGGGTGCTTTGACTGGTGCTGATATCACCTTGGCCGGCAACAACGCAGTGAGCATTTCTTCAGGATCCGCTTTGAGAGCAGAGGGAGCCATTGGTGGCGCGGCGCAAAACCTGCAGCTTGGCACCGATGGTGCTCTGGTGCGGGTCAGCACTGATGCGAATGCAGCCATCACGCGCAGCGGGCAACCCTCGGGAACCAGTCTGAAAGTGACGATCGGATCAGGGGCGGCACTTTCCGGCGCTGGTGTGATCGTCGATTCCACTTATGCCGCCGATCTTGACAGCTCCCTGGATGTGCGGGCCGGCACTCTCACACTGGGCAGCGGGCAGATCAGCATTTTACTCGACGGTAGCAATCCGGCGCTAACCGGCAGCGTGGTGACCGACCATCTGGTCCTTGAAGGTGCGTTGCTTCAGCGCTCTTCCGAATCGGATGTCCTTCGTCTGCTTAGCTACCGCACGATCGATCTCTATGGCGATGGTGTTCTGGGCAGTCAGGACTTAGCGCGCCTTGAGTTGCTTGCCTCCGGTTTGCGCGGCTACAGTGCTGGTGCGTCCGGCGCATTGATCCAAGCCGGCGATGTCTATCTTGCTCGGCCCAATGCCGGGATGATCGATTTGACTTCTCCTTCCGCTTCCGCAGGCAGTTTGGCTGTGCAAAGTTCCCGCCTGCTGTTGGGGCCCGGCCAGCTTTCCGTGCGCGGTTATGACAATATCGCGGCAACTGCCACGGGCGGGGTTCTGGCCGATGCCAACGGCTCACTATCGCTGGGTGGCAGCACCATTTTCAACACCCCGGCTGTGGTGGGACAACAGGGGGTGAGCTATGACATTACTTCCGCTGGGGACCTCGTTTTTCATCGCGATGGAGCCTCGTTGGTGGCCCCGGGATTGGGCGCGCGCATGAATTTGCAGGGGGCTTCGGTCAATCTGGCCTCCGATATCTTGCTTCCCTCGGGCGTGCTCAGCGTCACAGCCACTACCGGGAACATCGAGGTCTCGGGGCGTCTGGCCGCCAATGGTCAGGCGCGGCAGTTTTTTGACGTCACACGATACACGGATGGTGGGTCCATTGACCTTACCGCACGCCAAGGCAGTGTAAGATTTTTGAACGGCAGTGACGTGTCTGTGGCGGCGCATGCCGGTGGGGGTGATGCCGGTTATTTGAACGTGCGATCGCCGGGCGGCGTCTTCGACATTGGCGGTGCTTTGGATGGCTCGGCTGGAGCCGGGCGCACCAGCGGAAGTTTTACCCTCGATGCCGGATCGGTGGCTGATTATGACGCGCTGCGCACCGACCTCGATGCCGCAGGATTTTTCCAAGAGCGCAATCTGCGGGTTCGTAATGGCGATGTGACCGTGGCGGGCGTCACGCGCGTGCGCGACTACTCACTGTCTGTCGATGCCGGTGACATCACAGTGACTGGCACAGTCGATGCTTCGGGTGAGACGGGTGGAAGGATTTCCTTGGTTACCAGCGGCAACCTGACCTTGGCCGACGGTTCGGTGCTCACCGTGGCGGCAGAAAACTTCAACAATGCGGGCAAGGGCGGACAGATCGCCCTTGAATCTGGTAACGCCATCAACAGCGCGGTGAACACGGGAGCGCTCTTGGATCTTCAAGCGGGATCCCACATTGATCTTTCGGTCGCTGAATACGTGGCCGGATCCTACACTACGCCTGCCTCTAGTGCCTTTTACGGTCAATTCGAAGGCACGCTTCATTTGCGCGCACCGCGCATGGGGAACGATGTGCGCATCGCGGCTATTGGCAGCACCATCGATGGAGGTTCGTCTATTCTGGCCGAGGCTTTCCGCGTCTATGAGCCGGGGGGGGGCGTGATGAACCGCGCCTTGCGCGACAGCATCCATGCTGACAATGCCGCTTTCATCAACGCTGGCGAAGCCGCCATCGCTGCCCGCATGCTGGCTACGTCTCCAGGCTTGGAGGATGTTTTTGTGATCGCACCCGGCGTGGAAATTCTCAATCGCACGGGTGACCTGACTCTCGGACTGGCCAATGTTATCGGCACCACCAACATTGAGGCCTTGTCCGATGCCGATTGGGATCTTTCCGCTTGGCGTTATGGTTCGCGCGGGGCTCCCGGCGTGCTGACACTCCGCGCGGCCGGCGATCTGGTCTTCAATAATGCGTTGAGTGATGGATTCACTCCGATCACCAAGGGCACCACGGCGAACTATGCCGATAGTGGGCATTCCTTGCTCTGGCTGGCACCCCTGCAATCGATCAATGGCAACCTGCCGATTAACACCCAGTCTTGGAGTTACCGACTGTCGGCCGGCGCTGATTTTGACTCTGCTCGCGTTTTGGTTTCCGTCCGCCCAGAGGCCATGGCTCCAGGTAAGGGCTCCGTGCTGATCGGGGAGTATTTTTCCAGCCCCGTGCCCAATAATATTTCAGCTAATAATGCCGCAGCGGCTATCGGAAGCTTCGGGCAGACTGCCGATACCATCCGGATCAACCGGGACACACTGAACCCCCCTGACCGCGGCACCCGCTTTGAAGTGATTCGCACCGGGACCGGCAGCATTGAGGTGGCCGCTGGCCGCGACGTGCAATTCCGGAATCCTTTCGCGTCCATCTACACTGCGGGGGTTGGCTTGTCTGCCTCTGAGGTTACCGCGGTATTCACCAGCGGTGATTTTTCCGCTCCCCTGACTGGATTCCGTCAGAATCGTCAGGGACAGGAGATTGGCTTCTCCCTCGGGGTTCCCCAGCAAATCAGCCCTCTCACGGCTTACGGTGCACATTATGGAAGAGCCGGTGGTGATCTGCGTGTGGCGGCCGGGGCAGATATGGCGCGCTATCAGCGGTTTTCCGGCAATACAGTGACCGATGCCAGCGGGCAACTCCCGACCGCGTGGCTCCTGCGACGCGGAGCCACGGATGCGAACGGCTTTTTTGCGGAGATCAATACCACCGACAACCGACCGATGAGCCAGAAAAAGGATCCCTCTGCCTCGACTACTTGGTGGGTAGATTATAGTACTTTTTTCCAGTCATTCGGCGCATTGGGCGGGGGTGACATTCGTTTGGAGGCAGGCGGCACGATGCAGAACATCGACGCGGCCATTCCCACCACCGCCCGTATGGCGGGAATCGATCCTGCCACCGGCTTGAATCTGCGCCCCTCGGCGGCCGGGTTAGTCGAGACTGGAGGCGGCGACCTGATCATGCGTGCCAGCCGTAATGTTGACGGAGGCAGCGTCTATGTGGAGAAAGGTGCGGCACGGATTTTGGCAAGTGATGAAATCACGACCAACCGTAGCCAATCGGCCAATGCCGGCATTTTGAGAGGCACCGAGAGTTTCTGGGATCCCCTCACTTGGCAGCCCCTGACCTTTTATCTAGGTCGTGCCAGCGTTACTGCGTCCGCCAGAGGTGACGTCCTCTCTGGTCCATCGGCCAACCCATTTTTGTTGCCCGCTGGAATCAACAATCAGCCGTGGTATCACACGGTCTTTTCGACATTCGGTGAGGCGACGACCGTTTCCGTTACTTCCATTGGTGGAGATATTTCCCATCGGTGGAGCATTACCAAACCAGGAGACCTCACCACGGTTCCCCTGTTGGCTACCATGGCGGCCAATTCGGGTCTGCCCAATAACAGCTCAGCAGGATGGTATCGTCCTTGGCTCCGCCTGCTTTCCTACGCCTCCGGTGCCCAGTCCGTACCCCTCGCGGTTGGAGCACCCATCTTAAAGTCGACTTCATTTTCCGGCGATATCCAGCTGGTCGGTAAGCTCAACACGGCACCCTCCCCGGTCGGCGATGTCTCATTTCTGGCCGATGGTGACTTGATTGGTTTGGCTCCGAGTGGCACCACCCGCACCAAGGCCAATCTACCCGTGACCGCTTGGACCTCGGCGCAAATCAATCTTTCCGATGCCCCCTTATCTGCCGTCCCCAACCTTTTGCGGCCGATGGTTCCCAGTGCTTCTTTTTACAACGCCTTCCAAGCCGCATTTGCAGAGAGAGGTGGATACAAAGGTGACGATGGCACGATCGCGGTCAAAACGGCTTTGCATTCACCCGAGCCCCTGCGCGTCGGTGTTGCGGATCCTCTTCGTTTGTATGCGCGCAATGGTGACATCATGGGATTGGAGCTATTCTCCGGCAAGCACATCAATCTTCTGGCGGGACGCGACATGACCGACCTTTCGGTTTATTTCCAGCACCTTGACGTCTCTGATATCTCTCTGGCCTCCGCCGGACGCGACATCATTCCTTTCAATGAAAACAATGCTCGGAGAGCTCAGGCTTCCGATCTTGCGGCGGGTAATGTCGTGGTCGATGCCAGCGGGACCGATACCGGCAACAAAGCCTTGGCCGGCGATCTGCAGGCTGGAGGTCAAGGGATTGTGGAGGTTTTGGCGGGGCGCGATATAGATCTTGGCACCGGTGCGAACCGCCCCGGCGGCACGGGCGTCGGTCTGACCAGCATTGGACGACTGCGCAATCCGTTCCTGACCTTTGATGGCGCACACTTCGTCATCATGGCCGGGGTGGGCGGGGCGTTGTCTGGTCCGGCTTTGGGGCTGGCTGACAGCTCTCTCGCCTTCGCTAATCTTCCGGCGACCGGTTTTCTGGGCAACACGGAGGAGCACAAAGCGGTGGCTTCCGTGCGCGGCCTCTTCGAGCAGTTGAAGCAAGTTGGCCAAGACGCTGCGCTGAGCGGCAATTATGATGCGGGTTATGAGGCGGTGGAGGCTATCTTCGGCAAGAACCCATCGGTAGGAAACATAATCACACGTTCCCGCGATTTGCGCACGACCTCCGGAGGTTCCATCATTGCAACTGCTCCGGGCGGCGGTATTATCATGGCCTCGGATATCTTTGGCAACCCGCTCACACCGCCGGGTATTGTGACTGAATACGGCGGCGAGGTTTCAATCCTGACCGGTGGCAACATTGATATCGGCCGCGCCCGAATCTTCACCTTGCGCGGAGGTGATCTGACCATTTGGTCGTCGCGCGGTGACATTGCGGCCGGAACCGCGGCCAAGACGGTGGTCACCGCACCACCCACTCGCGTGCTCATCGACCCGACCAGCGCAGAAATCGAAACCGACCTCGGCGGTCTGGCCACAGGCGGTGGTATCGGCGTTTTGGCCTCGGTGGCTGGTATCGAACCGGGCGCCGTCACCCTGCTGGCCCCGCGTGGCACGGTCGACGCGGGCGATGCCGGTATTCGTGCCACCGGTAACATCACCATCGCCGCCGCGCAGGTGCGCAACGCCGACAACATTGCCGCTGGGGGAGCTTCTGTCGGGGTCCCGGCCGCACCCTCGGCGGCTGCCCCGAACGTCGGCGGGCTAAGTTCGGCTTCCTCATCGACGGCAGCCACCACGGCCGCGGCTTCCGACGTTGCGCAGCAAGGCCGCACCGATACGGCAGCTGCCCAAGAACCTCCATCGACAGTCTCTGTGGAAGTGCTGGGTTATGGTGGTGCCGAAAGCGAAGGGCTTGCAGAGGATGAACGCGAGGCGCGTCTCGGGGGAGAATCAGGCGATGCGGTCCTTTGACCCTGAGACCAAGCCCCAGAATTTTTAGCCACAACCGTGTCTGCGAGATAGGTCGCTTCAGCGATCAACTGACACCGAGTCTGAGAGACGGGTCGCTGCAGCGACCAAATGGGGGAAGATAAACGGCTAAGATAGGCTCAGGCGCGGGACCCGCGCCCAGGCCAAGTGCTTCTTCGGAAATAATCTTATTCTATCTTCTCTCATCGGTGGCTTGCCTTTTGGATAGGAAACAGGCTCGTTGGCGCCATGCAGCAAAGTTTGCCGCACGGTGAAACCACCGAGGCCATCATTGGATCAGCCTTCGAAGTGCATCGCCTGCTCGGCTACGGATTCCTCGAAGCTGTTTACCGCAATGCCATGGCGGTCGAGTTGCGGCAACGGGGTCTTCGCGTGGACATGGAGCAGCGCCTCGAGGTGCATTACAAATCCGAACCAGTCGGGGTTTATCTTGCAGATCTGCTGGTCAACGAAATCGTGTTGGTCGAATTGAAAGTCGCCGATGTTTACCGCTCGGCTGACGAAGCCCAGTTGCTCAACGAGTTGGCAGCAACCCGGCTGCCAGTCGGCTTGCGCATCAACTTCGGACGTCGCAAGGTGGAGTTCAAACGCTTGGCGTGGAATTTATCGCCAAACATTTAGAGCCACGGCATGAGGAAAGGCCGTAGGCTGAGAAAGACAGGCCATGGCCGGAAGCAAAGGCGCAGAACTTTTAGCCACCGATGGGGGAAGATAAACGGCGAGGATAGGCCCAGGCGCGGGACCCGCGCCTCGGCCAGATGCTTCTCCGAAACCCATCCTCTTCCATCTTCTTCAATCGGGGGCTGGCCTGTCGGCTGTGGTCGGCCTTTTTCTGCTGACTCAAACTCTAACTCAAGTTTGCCTTCGGCTGAAGCCTCACGCCATCTCCGTCCGCCGCGGCGGACTCCGGTTCAGCCTTTGCCACGCTCTGCCTGGGGGGCTTTTGGTGACATTTTTGCTCATACGTCAAAAAAACCACAAAGTCCCATGAATAAAGAAACGGTGGCAGTTTTATGATCCCCAAAATCCCTCTTTCTACGTTACGGAATGTTTACAAAACTTTGGTGGCGGACGGAAGGGGGGGCACCGATAAATGTCCACGATTCAAGGCGCAGTCTTTGGCCAAGGGTCACTATCCAAACAATCATCTAAAGTACAAAAAACACAAGACCATGAAATCCATCACCCACAAGCTGCGCACGCTCGTGCTAGCTGCCGGAACCCTCGCGGTCACGGCCACAGGATCCAGCGCCGCGCCCGACACCAACGGTTATCAAGCCAACGATTTGTTGCTTTATTTCCGCAACCCCGCAGGCAGCGTCAACAACGACCGCGTTATTGCTTTCAGCCTCGGCAGCACTTGGGATGTCTTCCGTCGTGCGGCAACGCCGGGTGATCCCACATTCAACACTGTGATCAGCTTGGGTAACATCAATAGCTTTCTTTCATCGAGCACGGCCACTGGCGGATACGGTTCCGATTGGACGAGCCTCAGCTCCACCATCTGGGTCGGTGCAGCCGGTAACAACGGATCCACCTCCAGTGGTGGCACCCTGACGTCGAACCAAGACTATGCCCGCACAATCTACACGACCAAACCACGGTCGGGCGCGGGAAGCTATGGCACAGCCAACTCATCGGCATTGACGGCCCTCCCAAGCACCACCACAGCTCAAGGATCAGTGGCTGGAGCTGTTGCCGGCATCGGCGGTCCGTTTGTCGGCGTGATGACCAATGATACGCCTGTTTCGCTGCCTAACGCGAACTCCACGATTGACGACCAAAACCCGATCAGTTCGGGCATTGCTGGTGCTGCATACAACAGCCTTTATACGGGTGGAGTGATGGGCAAAATCTCATCCAGCACTTACACCTATGGATCGATTTCCAATGTTGTCATCGGCTTGGACCTCTTTCGTCAAACGCCCGTTCTCAATTCGGATGGCTGGCAAAACATCAACGGGATCTCGGATGTTACCGCGAGGAATCCTTATTACCTTGGCACCATCACGCTCAGCTCAGATGGTGACGTAAACTTCGCTGCCGTTCCTGAGCCTTCCACCTACGCTTTGCTTGCCTTGGCCGCAGCCGGCCTTGGCGCGCACATCATCCGCCGTCGTAAAAGGCAAGCCTGATCCCACAACCAAGCCTAACATCATCAAACTCCACATCCAAAAACCATGAAACTCAAAACAGTCCTCGCCGCCGCCTTTGCGGTTGGCTTCACCTCGTCGGCCATGGCGCAGACGAATGTCATCGAAATCACCGGGGCCACCGCCTTCCGCAATGCGGCCATGCGAGCCATCCTTCAAGCCTACAGCACCACTGGGTTGGAGGTTGTGCATGATGCAAACGGCAACAGCGCGAACAACCTATACGGTGCCAACTTGGCCATTTTCCGCGGCACAATACCCGGAATTCAAGGAACAACCATCGTCCGTTGCTCTTGGAACGGCTCGGCTGAGGGATTGAACGCGATTGCCGGCAAAAACAATCCGAAATTCCTCACCACAGCTGCGCTGACTAACTCGTTCGCTTACAACGGGACAGATTTCCGGGGAGGGATTTCCACACCCTTCGATACCGTCACCCGCCCTCGCTTCGCCTTCAGCGATGTGGTGCAGGCCAATACCCCGGTGCAAACGGACCTCAACGGTGATCCGATCACCTTTGAGGGTGGCCCAGTTGGCGTTGTCACGTTCGCCATGGTGGCCAACGACGGAGTAACCAACAGCCTGAACAACATCACGGTCCAACAGGCCAATGCTCTGTGGAAAGCAGGGCAGCTGCCGTTGAGCCAGTTCACCGGCAATACCGACGATCAAGGCACGCGGGTTCTCGCTGTCGGGCGCAACGATGGGTCCGGAACGCGCGCCTCTTATCTGTCCGAGTTCAAGGTCGGCGTGGCTACACCCACCCAACAGTATATTGTCACGACCGCTGGTCTCGAATCCACCAATGACCGTATCACGGCTGTTACACGTGTTCCAGCCAATGGATCGGGTCCTGGAGTACTCGCCACCGTGGGCGGAACCAACAATGCCTCGGTGCTCTGGGGCCAACCCACCTTGCCCGGTAATGGAGGGTACGCGAGCAGCTCGGGCATCCGTGACCATCTCCAGCTCAAATCAACCAACGTCGCGATTTATGATGGCGAGAACCAAGATCCCGAATACATCGGCCCTGTGGCGCTTGTTTCGTGGTTGACCACTGCCGATGCCCGGACAGTCATAGCTGGCACCGGTGCTGGAACCGGTGGCGGCGGACGTGTCCTAGGATTCAATGGAGTTACCATCACTCCGATCGCCACGCTTGGCAGTTACCTCAGCTCTGGCTTCAGTGAAGCCGACTACAAAAAAATTACCACCGGCCAATACTCTGCTTGGAACTTCCAGCAGTTTTACAGCCACGGCACCGAGTCGGCAGCTGAGGCGGCATTCCGTTCGATCATTTCCTCCAATATCGTCACGGCCTTAGGTGTCACCGCCAACGGTTTGCCCATGACTGCTATGGAAGGGGTAAATCGCTCAGACGATGGTGTGGAAATTTACGGCGGTTTCTAAGCACGCCTCCGGCAACTGATCAAAATCCCAAAGCAAAAGCCGGCATCACCAATGATGCCGGCTTTCTTTTGGTTCTTAATTTGTCCATGATTATTGTGCCATGAAGTGTTCTTTGTTCAAAGTTGTCGGCGTGCTGCTGCTATGCGGGTTGGGTCTGGTGGCATGGTGGTTCTTGACGCGTCCAGATAGAGCATGGCCGATCAAAGAAGTGCCGTTGTCTTCGGCGGCCAGTGCTCGCGAAATCCCCGAGACAAATTTTCTCGCGACCGGTGAGAGCGTCGCAGCTAACGGCTCGATGGCCCCAGCAGGGAGGAAATTGCCTCCAGCACAGGGGGATCAACCAAACGCTGGCGATCATCCTAACTTGCCAAGAAATGTGCGAGCCGACAGTCATCTGGTCGATGCACCGAGCGATACGGACCGGCGGGGGTTTCCGACGGAACAAGCTCGGTCGGAGTTGAACTCTCCAGCGGAGACTCCTGCCGCCCCGGTTTTTCCCGTCTCCCAGCCACTTGTTTTTGGTGCGCCAGAAATCGCGTTAGTCGTGCCCGTTGGCGAGCGCGCGCCGGCGGTTTTTTATGATGAAACCCCGCGCCCCGAACCGCAAATGCGTGTGCTCGACCAAATTGCCCGGGAATTCAACGAGTTGGTGGCGCAGCCCGTCCCTGGTTACACCCCCGAGCAAATCTGGCGTGCCGCCCGGGATTGGGCCGACGAGAGATACATGTATTTCTTCGGGTGGGAGTCTTGGCATGCCCTGCACTTGGCTGCAGCCAAGGAAGCTGTTCGTGAGAAGGAGGCCATGGCACAGCTGCCGTAGAGGTCGTTCCGGTAAATGGCTCTGCAGGCGCAAGACCGCGCTGATCATGAGGTTTGATCATCATTAGAAAACAGGCAACCGCCCACCATCCTGTGGTCCGCACGGTTGGATCTGCAAGCTGTGGGACGTAACGTAGATGACAAAATATCACCGATTCGGCTCACCGTGGCCCAAGGTTTCCTGGCTGGTCTCCATCGGCTTGATTTTCGCTTTTCTGCTTTTGTTTTTTGATGGCTGTTCGCGGGTGGACTACGTCCGCAAGGTGAGCTCTGTGAGTTTGGGTGAAATCCCTCCCTCCCGCATGCAAAAGCTTTCTGGCGGGGTGCTCGAACCGCTCATATTGCCCACCTACGCCATGGATGCACGCTGGTGGGTGATGCACGCCAAGCAGATGTTGCGGGAAGGTTCGTGGAGGGTGCGCCACACAGCGACTGACAATGCACCGGAGGGACGGGAAGTGCACTGGAGTTCATTGTTGGTCTGGCTGCTCTGCGGTGTGGCTGGCGTGATCTCCATGGTGACGGGGCAACCTGTGGATCAGTGCGTGGCTCCGGCGGCGATGTTCGGAAGTTTTGTCCTGCTGGCGCCGGTGGCTGTGCTCCTTGGCTTGCTTGCCCGCTTGGCCTTCGGGGGTTTCGCCGCGTTGTTCTTCCTCACCGCCCTGGCCACCAGTTATCCCTTCATCCGCGGCTTTCTGGTGGGGGACACCGACCATCACGGGCTGGTAGCCGCGCTGATCGCGGCAAGTTTGCTCTGCCTCGTCGGCGGGCTGTGCCCTGACACCGCATCGGGACCGGGCCCGAAGCGGCGCCCGCGACCGTGGCCGGTCCGCCCGACGTTCTGGCCGGTCGCCAGCGGAATCTTCGGCGCGGCCGCCCTGTGGGTCAGCGCGGCCACCGCCCTCCCTGTCCTCGCCGCGGCGATGGCGGGTGCCGTGCTGTCCATGGTTGCGGCCAAAATAATGCCGGCTACTACCCCGCTGCCCCGTTACTGGACAGATTGGGGGATTAGCGGCTGCTTGGCCTGCTTCGTCTTTTATCTGCTGGAATACTTCCCCGGCGCGATGGGGTGGCGCCTTGAGGTCAACCATCCGCTCTACGGCTTGAGCTGGCTAGGGGCGTCTCTCTGGTTGGCCGCCATCGCGCGCTTTTTGGCGGATCCGGAGATTAAGCTCTGCACCGCGCGAAGGACTGCTGTTCTTTGCGGGGCGGCACTGCTGGCCAGTATCCCTCTTTGGATGATCTGGTTGGGCGGTAGCCGTTTTTTTCTGGTCTCCGATCCCTTCCTTTTGGCCTTGCACGAGCAGCATATCACCGAATTTCGTAGCTTGGCCGAGGTGATTCGGGCGACGCAGGGAAGCTGGGACTGGTTCCGAGATTACCCGTGGGTTTTGGCCTGTGCAGGCGCGGCGGTTTTCATGGGCGTACAAGGGTTGCTTGGCCCGGTTGGCTGGGCTCGCTTGGCGCTACTCCTTCCGCCTGTTCTTCTCATGCAGGGGTTGGCCATCTGGCAAGTCCGTTGGGGTTCCACGGCATGGGCGCTGTGGGCTCTGTGGAGTCTTGTCCTTGTCTCGGAGTTGTTGAGGAGCAAGGACAAAAAAGCTGTCCTCTGCCTGTGGTTATGGGTCGGTTTTCTCTGGCTTTCCCTTTATCTTTCCCTCTTCCACTGGACCCTCGTACGTGCCTACGAAGAGGCCACTTGTGTGGATAATCCGCTCAAGCCTGGCGTGGCCGGTGCGGTAATCCACCGCGATCTGGCCTTTCGCTTGGCCACGTCCTCCCCACACCAATCCCCCGTAGTTCTGGCAGGCCCCTCGGCTTCGACCGAACTTTCCTTCCACGGGGGCCTTCGTACGCTCGGGACGCTGTATTGGGAAAACACGGCGGGCCTGAAAAAAGCCGCCCGCATTTTTGCCGCGGGAAGCGCCGAGGAGGCACAAGATTTATTGACCGAGGCCTGCGTGACGCATCTGGTGCTGCCGGTTTGGAGTGATTTTGCCGCGGACTACGCAAAGCTCTTGGCCGTAAGCGGCGTCGGTGATGCGGCTATGCCTTTTTTTCGGGATTTGCTGGATGGTAAGCAGGCTCCCGATTGGCTGAGGCCGCTGGCCTATCCCATCCCCTCGGAGGCTGGCCTGGACGCGACTTCTGTGCGTATTTTTGCCTTCCTGCCGCAGCAAAGTCCCGCGGAAGCCGCCTACTACCGTGGGGTTTACCATGAGGAAAGCGGTGCTATGGACCAAGCCCTTGAGGCCTATCGCCTGGCCACCATGCTGGATCCGGGGAACCGGCCGGCTGCGGAAGCTGTGGCAAGAATGGGTTGGCCCAACAAAACGAAGCAGGAGACTCCGTGAATTTCCCCAAACTTGACCGGTGCGGCTTCGCCGCCACGGCTGTCATCTTGCTCGGCTCTGCGATCATTATCCTGTGCGCCCGGGGCGAGCTGTGGTTCGACGAGGTGCTTTCTTTGCAATGGGCCAAGAATGCCGCCACGCCTTGGCAGTTGCTGACTCTTTACCGGCACGACAACAACCATCTCTTGAACAGTCTATGGATCTGGTTGGTCGGGCCCGGGGCTCCCGAGCTGCTTCTGCGATCTTTCTCGATCGCGTGCGGCGTGGCCACGCTTGTGCTCATTTACCTGCTGGCGGGTCTCCTCTCACCGCGGGTGCGGCTGGTTCCGCTGATCTTGGCGGCAGGATCGTATGCCCTGGTCCTCTACTCCTCGGAGGCCCGCGGCTACGCGCCGGCTTTGGCCAGCTCGCTGGGCTGCCTCTGGATCTGGTTGCGTCATGATGGACGCCCGACCATCGGGTCCGTGACCGCATTTTGGGTTTTGGGTCTGGCAGGACTTCTTTCGCATCCTTCCATCGTCTACGTCTTTGGGGCCATCGCCTGCTGGCAGTTGTGCCGCAATCGAATATGCAGTTGTGCTTGGCTGGAAAATTTCCGAGCCGCCTTTTGGTGGTTTTCCTTTCCCGGGCTCATGGCATTGGTCCTTTACTTCGTCTTCTTTCGCGGAATGGATGTGGCGGGTGGCCCAACTCTCTCGCCCCCGGTCATTGCTGCAGATTTTTTCGGCTACGGACTGGGTTTGCCAGAGTGGAAAAACCACCCTTGGGCTGCCGTCGTGTCGGGATTTTTCTTGATTCTGGTAGCTTTGGTGTGGGGGGAGCATCGTTGGCCCGGCCAAAGAGTGTTTTTCGTCGCGGCCCTGCTGGTTTTGCCGGTCGTTGCCTATTGGATTAGCGGGAGGGACTACGTTTACTTCCGCTACTTTCTCGTCTGCCTTCCCCTGCTGTGTCTGCTTCTGGGATGTCTGGTGGAGAGGTTGTGGACCATCTCGGTAGGTGGACGTTTTGTAGTCGTCTTGGCGGTGTCCGCTGTCTTGGCCATCCAGATTCCGCGTCTCTTCGAATTGGCCTGGCAGGGACGGGGATCATGCCGCGAGGCTTTGGCGATAATTCTCCGCGAGAGCAAGGGGCCCACCGATGTTTTCTCCGACCATGACATGATGATCGGTATGGTTTTCGAACACTACCGCGCGGGCTGGCCGGACGGGAGCCTGCTCCGCTACCAGACGCAGTGGTCCATGCCCTCCGGCACCTGCGAGTGGTTGCTCGCTGGATCCTCGGCCGAGGTGCTGCCTGAAATCAGGGAGATCGAAGGACGCGTTTTCCGACATGTTGAAACTCTTTACCGGCCAAGAGTTTCTGGGACCGATTGGATCCTCTACCGGCGCGATCCAATGTGACAGAAAAGTCACTCCCGCTTTCGCCCGCAAGGTGCTAATGAAAAGATGGATCATGAAATATCACAGATTGCTAGCCTGCGCCCTGCTTTCGTTTTTTGTCGCGGTTGCCACTTGTTGGGCGAGTGCCATCGGTAAATGGCAGGAAAAGGCTGCCGACGGCGATGCCGACGCGCAGCTCGAACTCAGCCGCGCCTACTACTACGGCCGCGGCGTGGAGAAAAGGCCCGCCGAAGCGCTGGCGTGGGCGAAAAAATCAGCCGAAAACGGCAACGCCGAGGCCATGGAGGGGCTGGGTTTCCTTTACTCCAAGGGCCAAGGTATCGACCATGACGAAAAAGAAGCAGCCCTATGGTATCGCCGGGCAGCCGAGGCTGGTCGCAGCAGGGCTATGTTGAACTTGGGTATTCTTTTACGCCAGAGCAAGCAGTTGAAAAACTCACCTGACGAAAGTATGCAATGGATAGAAAAAGCGGTCGAGCAAGGCGACCCGGACGCCCGATCTTTTCTCGGCCAGCTGCTCTTCTTGGGCGACCAATACCAGATGCCCGACTACGGAAAATCGGTGCCATTGCTGCGAGCTTCGGCGGAGGCTGGCGATCCCGTTGCGCAGAATCTTCTCGGGCTCAGCCTCCGCGATCACCTCGGTTCGCAACGCGACCCAGAGGAAGCGACTAAGTGGTTCCGTGCGGCTGCACGACAGGACAATCCCAAAGCCCAAGCCAACCTCGGCCGTATTCTTGGGGGTACACGGCCCGGGAGCGCCATGGATACTGAGGGCTTGGCTTGGCTGCTGCTGGCCAAAAAACAGGACGAACCCACGGCAAAAAAATCCCTCGATCTGCTCGAGGCAGCCATCCCCCCAGCCAAGTTGCTGGCGGCCGAAAAAATGGCCGACCAGCTGGCCGGGGAAATCGCCGCAGCGGGGAAATCCCAATGATCGTCCGCCCTCTCTCGGCTTGCCGGGAATTTTCTCAGTGCCTGAACTCCGCCTGACCCCCGCCCAACGATTGTGGTTCGTCCGCGTGGGCTTGCTCCTCTCGGTGTGCCTCTGCGCCGCTTTCGGACTCGCTGGGCTGGCCTTGGTTCCGCTGCATCCGGATGAATCCATGCAAATCTATGCCAGCCGGGATTTTGACCGGTTGCTTGATGATGGTTTGGGCTCCCTCACTACGCGCCCGCCTTACCCGGTCGATTCCGATGAGCACTTGCGCATCTTGAATGGAAGCATCCACCGCCATTTCATCGGCTGGTTCCGTCGCTTAGCCGGGTTGTCCCCCGACGTTCTTCCGCCCGCTCCCGGCTGGGATTGGCGTTTGGATTCCGGGGCCAACATCGCGCGCGGCAGCCTGCCGCCGCCGGAGGTGCTGCTTGTCGGGCGCTTGGCTTCGGCGGCTTTTCTTCCCTTGGTTGCTTTTGCCGCTGCAGCGATCGGTGGAGCAACTGTCGGCAGTCGCTGGGCGATTCTCTATCTGGCGCTGCTTATGCTCAACCCCGTGGTGCTTCTCAACACCCGAAGAGCAATGCAGGAAGGCTGTCTTCTCGGGTTGGGTTTGCTGACCATCTGGGCGGGTTTGGCGGTGGGGCGGAGTCTCGCGGGCGGGCGGGACCCGCGACTGTGGCGGTGGGCGCCGTTGGGTCTTTCCTGTGGGTTGGTCGTGGCCGCTAAACATTCCGGTATTCTCTTTGCCGTGGCCGCCGCGGGTTTGGTCTCGGCCGGTTGGTTCTTTGGTCCACGCAGAGATACTCGCATGCTGTTGCCCGCTTTCGTGGCTGCGGTCACAGCTGTTCTTATCTTCTTTGCCCTTCAGCCTGCGTTGTGGTCAAACCCGCCGGAGCGGATCAAAGATCTCCTCGCGCTGCGTTCGGAAATGATGTCGGCGCAAGCCCAGGGCTTGCCGCTGGGTGCTGCAGGCAACACGCGCCTTGCCTTGATTCCCTTTGCCAACCCGCTTCAGTTCCATGAAAGCATAGATGTGGCGGGTCATCCGCTTTTTGCCGGATGGTCGGCAACTTATTCTGCGAGTTGGCTGGCCGGCCTTCCCATCTCCGGGGTTATGGCGTGGGTTTTCTTTGTACTCATGGTGCTCGGTATCTGGATTTCGTTTCGGGGTTTTTTTGCAGCGGGTGAGGCTGGCTTCATGCAAACGGCTCCTTTTACTTGGTGGATCGTTATTGTATTGCTTCTACTTTTTAGTCCGCTGCCCTGGCAACGCTATTTCCTGCCTCTCATTCCCCCGGCACTTTTGCTGGTTGTTTTGGGCTTGAAACACGTGGTCTCCTTGCTCTCGATAGTATTTGCTTTGAGGCAAAAATCCTATCCAGCTGGATAAACAAGCGAAGACAACCTCATGGACAGCACATCCGCCAAAGCCCAGCCCATCGACAACTTGGGTCATGCGAAGGTTCCATTGAGCCTCTCCGTTATCATGCCGGTCTTCAACGAATCGGCGACCATCGGCTGGGTGATCAAGACCGTTCTCAACAGACCTGAAGTCAGCGAGTTGGTTGTGGTGGATGACGGCTCTTCGGACGGGACTTGGGATGCGGTGCAGTCGATGGCGGCAATCTTCGATGGGCGCGTGCGCGCGGTTCGGCACGAGCGTAACCGGGGGAAGGGAGCGGCGTTGAAGACCGGGTTTGCCGCGGCCACGGGCGATGTTGTTCTCGTGCAGGATGCCGACCTTGAATACGACCCGGCGGATTATCCACGACTGCTTGAACCAATTCTGCGTGATGCGGCGGATGCCGTCTTTGGCTCGCGCTTCATCGGCGGATCAAGCCACCGCGTTCTCTATTTCTGGCACTCGCTGGGCAACCGCTTCCTTACCCTGCTTTCGAATATGGTGACGGATTTGAACCTCACCGACATGGAATGCGGCTACAAAGTGTTCCGCCGCGACCTTTTGCAAAAGATTGAAATCGAGGAGCCGCGCTTCGGTTTCGAGCCGGAGATCGTGGCCAAGGTGGCGCGTTCCGGGGCGCGCATTTACGAAGTCAGTGTGGCTTACTACGGCCGCACTTATGCCGAGGGCAAAAAGATCAACTGGAAAGATGGCGTCAGTGCCATTCGCTGTGTCCTCAAATACGGTTTGCTGCGGCGCGAGAGTTGAATAAACAATCAAATTATTACACCATAACATCATGAACATTATCTCCTGTCTGATCGCTCTCTCGTCGGGACTGCTTCTGTCGGCATGCCAATCCACGCCCGAGTCCTCTTACGCCAATAATCCGACGGATAGTGGCTCGCGTTTTTCCTACTATTCTTTGCCCAGCAGCCGCATGGCGGAGCAAAACGTCGATTTGGACGATTAGTCTGCTTCAGGAGACTGTCTGCCGTTCCAGCAGGCACGCGGTCTCGATGGATGCGGTTTGCGGGAACATGTCCACCGGCACAACGCGGCGCAAGGTGTAGCGGTCGGTGAGTTTGGCGAGGTCGCGGGCGAGCGTGGCGGGATCGCAGGAAACGTAGATGATACGCGACGGAGGAGCGGCCAGCAGTGCGGCGATGACGGACTCGGCAACGCCTTGGGCCGGTGGATCGAGCAGAATGAGGGCATCGGTATTCGCATCGGACAAAATCGCGGGAAGCAATTCGGCGGCGTCACCGGTGCGATATTCCTCAGCGGGGGAGGAGCCGGCTTGGGCGCGGTCGATCGAACGTTGATCCCAATCGATGCCGATGACGCGGGTGAATTTGTCGCGCAATTTTTTGGCGAAGAAGCCCGCGCCGCAGTAAGCGTCGATAAGCAACGGGCCGCGGTCGGCCATGTCGGAAACGACGGAGGCGAGGACTTCGGCGGCAGCGTAGTTTACTTGGCGAAACCCGCCGTGCTCGGCGCTGGAGCGGAGTGTGGCGGGCCCGGGGCGGAGGCGGCGTTTGTCGCGCAGGGCTTCGAGTTTGTCGTTCACCGTCTGCTCGGCGAGCAGGCATTCGTTGATGTCCACGACTTGTCGCGGATCGAGGCCGCGGAAGCCGATGGTCGGGGGCACGACATGAACGGTGATGCGGTTGCGGTAGCCGTATTCGAGCGGGGAGGCGTGGGCGGCTTCCACCGGCGGTTCGGTGAATTTGCCGATACGGCGCAGGGTTTCGGCCACCTGGCGGGTTTTGATGGCGAGTTGCTGCGGATAAGCGATGTGCTGGTAGGAGCAGCCGCCGCAGCGCGCAAACCAAGGACAGGGCGGCGTGGCGCGATCGGGCGATTTTTGCAGGATTTCCACGACCTGAGCTTGGAGCCAATTGCGGTGGGTGCTGGTGACGCGCGCGCGCACGGTTTCACCCGGAATAGTGAAGGGCACAAAGACAACGCGGCCTTCGTGGCGGCCGAGGCCGGCACCTCCGTAGGCGACATCGGTGATTTCGAGGACGAGTTCCGCTCCGGATTTCATGGGCAGCGGATAATGGACTTTTTGCGGCGGCATGGCGATGGACTTTGCAAAAAGGGGCCGGCAGGATGCAGCGCATGGTCATGAGGACGAAATCACCGGGCGCGGAATGATGGGCAGCGGGCAGCATCTTTGGCTGGGGCGCTTGGCGTTGGGTGCAGCGGTTGTGATCTGGTCCACGCCGCCGATTTTCCAATTCTGGCTGGGACGGACATTCGATCCATGGACGCAAAACTTTTACCGTTACGCGGCGGGTTTTGTTTCCATGGCGCCGTTGTGGTTGTGGACGCTGTGGAGTTCCCCGCGCCGCATGGGGAAGCGCGAATGGGTCGGGTGCGCGTTGGCCGCGTT
>JBILDG010000094.1:0-6995 GCA_044352715.1 Chthoniobacterales bacterium
CGTCCAGCGCGCCGTGTCGAACCTCATCGAAGCCCGCGAAGTCATCGACAGCCAGCGCGCCAACGTCGTCCAAGCCACCGAAGCCCTCCGCCTCTCCCGCGAGCGCCTCGACGCCGGTGCCGGCACCCAGCTCGACGTCCTCAACGCCCAAGTCTCCCTCCTCCAGGCCCAGACCACCGAACTCGAAGGACGCTACCGCTACATCATTGCCCTCGCCGAATACAACCGCGTCCTCTCCCTCGACACCGTTTACGCCGACACCTACGACGACCCGATGCTGACCGCCAAGGAACGCACCCGCAACGATCTCCTCAACACCACCGACAACCCCAACCCCGGCGTCCTCAAGGGCCAGATGCCTCGCAAAGACCAGACCATCCGCGCCCCCAAAGAAAAAGCCGCCAAACCCGAGCGCGTGTCGGACAAAAAACAGACGGTCAAAAGCCGCTGATCCCCGCCACGTGCCGCCCGTTTTCGAGCCGCTGGCCTCGTTGGACAAAGTCCGAGCCGCCTTTCTTCCCCGTCTCCCCGGCATCGATGTCGTGACCGATCGTGAGACCGCCTTGGCGCGCCTCGCCGCCCCGCATGCCGCATCCCTCCGCTCCATCGGCTTCGACCCTGCCCGTCTCGCCATCGCCGAACAAGTCCACCGCGACGTCGTCGCTGTCGCTCGAGAATCCCGGGCCCATCCCGGCGCCGATGCGCTTGTCACCGATGTGCCCCGACTCGCCCTCGGCATCTACGTCGCGGACTGCGCCGCCGTCTATCTGGCCGATCGCCATGGCCGCGCCATTGGCCTTGTCCACTCCGGCCGCGCCGGCACCGAACTCAACATCACCGGCCGCACCATCGCCCTCCTGCACGAACAATTCGGCATCGCGCCAGCCGACCTCGTTGTCCATCTCAGCCCCTGCATCCGTCCGCCGCTTTACGAGACCGATTTCGCCGCGACCATCGCCGCCCAAGCCCGCGCCGCCGGGGTAGGGGAGTTTTGCGACGACAACATTTGCACCGGCCGCGAAGTCGCGTCTTACTACTCCTATCGCGTCGAACGCGGCCGCACCGGCCGTATGCTCGCCGTGCTGGAGCTCAAATCATGATCCGCAATTTCGATCAATACCGCCCTGAGTGGATGGACGTCGCCGAAACCGCCTCGCCCGAACTCGCCAAAGACCTCGCCAATCTCGAGTCCCTCAACCGACGCTTCGGCGCCCACCAACTCGTGCTTCGTTACCTCGAACCGCTCCTGCGGCGCGGCGAACCCCTCCGCCTTGTCGATCTCGGCACCGGGGCAGGGGACTTACCCCGTGTCATCGTGCAGAAAGCCCGCGAACTCGGCTGCCCCGTCCTCATTACCGCCGTCGACCGCCAGCTGCCCACACTCCAGATTGCCGAAAAAATGTCCGCCGATTTTCCCGAGATCCGCTTCGTCCAGTCCGACATCCTCACCTTCTCGGAAGGCTCTCTCTACGATGTCGTCATGTGCAACCTCGTCCTCCATCACCTCGACGAAACCGACGCCATCCGCCTCCTCCGCCGCTGCCGCGAACTCGCCAAACGCGCCTCCCTGGTCACCGATCTCCGCCGTTCCCGCCTCGCTCAAATCGGAATCTTTGCCATCACCGCGTGCGTCTATCGCGACGCCATGACGCGCCACGATGCCAGACTCTCCGCCGAGCGCGCCTTCTCTTTTCCCGAACTGCGCAAACTTGCCATCGCTGCCGGCTGGTGGGGCTTCCGCCACCGCCGCGCCCCCTACTTCCGCCAAGCCCTCTGGATGGAACTCACCCATCGCTAAGCCCCACCCCCAAACCAAGATCTCACCAAAATAACAGAGTAAAACCGCTACTTATACATTTTGCCAAAAGTCCAAGAGTCTGTATTGTACTCAATTTTTGCCCTCCAAAATCTTCAATTTCCAAATCCCGATCCCGCCCAAACGCCACCCCTTAAATCTCTTAAATTTCCGATCTCGAATTTCCAACCCCTCTCCAAAATGGGCCCCCGCGGACTTCTGAAATCTCCCATTTCAAATTTCCAATTCGTCCCACGCACCCTCCTGCTATTTACTTAGAAAAACCTCCGCATGCCCTGGGACATTGACTACCTCATCGTAGGCGCCGGATTTGCCGGCCTCACGGCCGCGGAACGTTTGACCACCCAGCACGGCAAAACATGCCTCGTGGTCGAAAAACGCGGACACCTCGGCGGCAACGCCTACGACCGCTACGACGCCCACGGCGTCCTCATCCACACCTACGGCCCGCACTACTTCCGCACCAACTCCCCCAAGATCCGTGAATATCTCGGACAATTCACCGACTGGCATCCGGTGGATTACAAAATCCTCTCTTGGTCCGACGGCCGTTATTGGAATTTTCCCGTCAACCTCAACACCTTCGAGCAACTGATCGGCCGCCCCTCCACCTCCGAAGAAATGGAAGCCTGGCTCGCCGAAAAACGCGTCCCCATCGACAACCCTGCCAACTCCGAGGAAGTCATCATCAGCCAAGTCGGATGGGAGCTCTACGAGAAGTTTTTCAAAGGCTACACCCTCAAGCAGTGGCGTCGTGACCCTCAAGACCTCGACGCCTCCGTCTGCGGCCGTATCCCCATCCGCACCAACCGCGACGACCGCTACCTCCGCGAAGAATTCCAAGCCCTCCCCGCCGCCGGCTACACCGCCATGTTTGAAAACATGGTCAAGGCTTGCGGTGACAAAATCCACATCCTCTACCACACCGACTACCGAGAAGTGCTGCCTCAGACACGCTTCCGGCACATGATCTACACCGGCCCGATCGACGAATTCTTTGACTTCCGCTTCGGCCGCTTGCCCTATCGCTCCCTGCGCTTCGAACCCGAGTCCTTCACCCCCGAGCAGTTGGCCGCGCACCACACCGCCACCTCCGCTTGTCCTTCCCCGTGGCCCACACCCCCGGGATTTTATCAGCCCGCCATGCAGGTCAATTACCCAAACGACGAGAACTTCACCCGCATCGTCGAAATCAAACACGCCACCGGACAACCCTGCGCCAACACCACCATCGTCCGCGAATACCCCGACGACTTCGGTCCCGGCAAAGAACCCTACTACCCGATTCCCGCCGCCGACTCCGCCGCCCTCTACCGCCAATACAAAGATCTCGCCGACTCCCGCCACACCCCCTTCGCCGATCTGCACCCCGGCGCAACCGTCTCCTTCATCGGTCGTTTGGCTACCTACAGGTATTACAACATGGACCAAGTCGTCGGTATGGCCTTGGCCGAAGTGGACAAAATCACCGCCGCCCACCGCACCTGACGCTGCCCCAGCGCTGGCCTCTTACGGCGGCCCGCTCGTCACAAAAATTTCGAATATCCCGCACACGCGCGGAATTCTATCTCTGTAAACATCAGCTTCAAAGACCGTTATTGGACGTTTGGCAAAATGTTTAAGTAGATGCCAGTGTATCACACAAATAGCCCTGAACTCAGATTTGAGCGCGATTTAATCAGTGGGGGAGGGTAGAAACCACAAAAGAGTCCCCCTTTCAAAACCTCCAATCTGAGATTTCGCATCGTTCCCATTTGCAACGTCACGAATAATTCATCGCCGTCGGCATTGTAGCCCAAAGTTAGTAATTTGATTCAAAATAAATTGAACTCTATAAAAAATGTGTCATCTTTCAGCCATGCAGCCCCCCGCTGAAGTCATCGATAAAGCCTCGGTCAGCACAGCACCCGCCGCCCAATTCACCGATGGGCTGGTGGACGTCTTCTCCGATCTCGCCGACCTTTTTGGCAACCCGCGCTCCGTCGGTGCCATCTACGGCCTGCTCTTCAGCTCCGTCGAGACCCTCACGATGGACGACATCGTTGAGCGCCTCGACATCAGCAAAGGTTCCGCCAGCCAAGGCCTGCGCACCTTGGAGGAGTTCGGCGCCATCGAGCGGCAAGTGCAAGACGGCGAGCGCACCGCCCGCTACAGCGCCAAGCACCAATTGAAACCCCTCATCGTCGGCTTTGTTCGACAGCGCCTTATACCCCGTTTGGAAGCCAGCAGCGCACGACTCGAAATTCTGGAAGCCCTGCTCGATGACATGCCCGCCGCCCAAGCCAAAGAAGCCGCTTGGCGATTGGAACGCGTCGCCCAATGGCACGACAAAGCCCGCACCTTCCTGCCCCTCGCCCGCAAAATCCTCGGGGGAGGGTAGGGGACATACACTTGCGCACCCGCGCATCACATATAGACACCGCCATGGTCCGCCCACCAGCCCACCAAGGGCGGCAGCTTGCCCGAATATAACTTCCTCTTTGCTGCGCCGTGTCACGGCGTAGCAAAACATCTTCTTCTATCTTCTTACATCGGTGGCCTGTCTTTTTCTCCGTCCTCGCCTCACTCAAGTTTGCCTTCGGGCCGTTTGCCTGAGGGCCATCTGCGGTTCCGTTACACCCCGGCTCAAACTCAAGTTTCAAGTTTCCGCCCTCCGCGTGAGCCCGCTCATAAGAATTCCTACTTTAAAAGTATGAACGCCATCGTTTCTGAAAAAGGCCAAGTGACCATCCCCAAACCGATCCGCGACGATTTAGGGCTCGAAGCAGGCTCCATTCTCGAGTTTACCGAGGATCACGGCCGCATCATTGTCACCAAGATCCTCCAAGATAATCCGATCTCGGCCTGGCGTGGAAAAGGTGTTCTGCCCTCCGGACGCTCGGTCAACGAGTATTTAGACATCGTGCGCGGAGCATGAAGACCGCTTTGGATTCCAGCGTTATTCTCGACGTGCTGACCGATGACCCACAGTGGGGGCAAGCCTCGGAAGCTGCACTCAAGCATGGCCGGCGAAATGTATCGCTCCTATCTTCGCCGTAACCGTGAATCCAAGCGCGTCCTGCCGGATTTCTTGATCGGCGCCCATGCGGCTTGTCATGCCAGCCGCCTGCTGGCCAGAGACAGGGGATATTACCGAGATTACTTCAAGAACATTGCCCTTATTGAGCCCGAGACCACGGCAGCCTGATCTTCCCCGCGCTTTTCCTTTGTCCCGCCGTGTCACGGCGGGCAAAATATCTTCTTCCATCTTCCCCCATCGGTGGCTGGTTTTCTCCGTCTTCGCCTCCGGTATCAGTTGATCGCTGAAGCGACCTATCTACGTCTTCGCCTCCGGTTCCCACCTTCTTACTTTCATACCTTCTCACCTTCCCACTTTTTCCCCTTGACCAAGAATAAAAAGGTGATACTAAGTAACAGTTTATGTTGACCTTCGTTGAGTCGCCTGCCTTCACCAAACAGTGCACGGACATGTGGTCGGATGCCGATTATTCGGCCTTCCAGCAATTCCTTGCAGTGCGGCCCGAGGTCGGTGATCTCATCCCTGGTCTCGGTGGCCTGCGCAAAGTGCGCTGGTCTGCCAAAGGCCGGGGCAAGCGCGGAGGAGCGCGGGTGATCTACCTGCTGCTATTGCAGCCGGGACTCATCTACCTCTTCCAAGCCTACGCGAAGGGAGACATTGCCGAGCTTGCGCCGGAGCAGAAAAAGCGACTACGCGCAGCCGTTGAAGAAATTAAAAAACACCACGACAAATGAAAAAGAAAACCAACGCCTTCAATGCCGACGAATTAGTCCGCAGCGTCGAGGAAGTCCGCGATGCGGTCACCGGCCGGCGCAAAATCACCCTGCGCACGACCGCGCTCCCAAAACCTGCTCCGAACTTTGGGCCTCGCGAAGTCAAACGCCTGCGCTCCCGTTTGAAAATGAGCCAACCGGTCTTTGCTGCCGTGCTCAACGTCCCCGTCGTCACGGCCATCAGTTGGGAAAAAGGACGCCGCCAGCCTTCGGGTGCGGCCCTGCGACTACTCGAGATAGCCAAGCACCACCCCGAAGTCCTCACCGCCGCCTAAGCGGCTCGACCTCAGCTCTCCACTTTCCGGTTTGGTCGCTCTCGCAACCTATCTCCGGCTTCGCCCTCGGTTCCCACTTTCTTACTTTCATACCTTCTCACCTTCCCACTTTCCCGCCGCAGGCAACGCCTGCTCACGTTGCCCTCGGCTAACGCCTCACGCTGTCTCCGGCCGTCGGCCTCCGGCTCCCACCTTCCCACCTTTCCCACTTTCCTACTTTCCCACTTTCTTACTTTCATACCTTCCCACCTTCCTACCTTCCCACTTTCCCACCTTCACACTTTTCCACCGCAGGCATCGTCTGCTCAGATTCACTCAAGCCTCAAACTCAAGCTTCAGCCTTGGTTTTTCCTCTCCTCCTTCCCCCCGTAATTCCTCACTTTGCATTCATAATTCATAATTTAAGCCTTAAACCTATCTAAACATGGCCAAACCCTTCACCAGATTTTTCACTGTTCCCGTCGATGAGGATCTGGTCATCGAAGTGGAATTCGGCCTTACCAAAGATCTGCCGGTTCCTTTCGTTGTCCGACTCATGGCCGAGGTCGAAGGTAAAAGCGTGTGTATTTCACGCTTCGACAGCGCTCATCTGAGCGAACCGCCCCATCGCGATGTTCTCGGACTTCGCGCCGGCCTTCTTTGTAAGGAATTTTACCACGAGTTGGACTATCGCGACGCGGTGAGGTATGCTATTAAGGATTTCAAAAATCATGGGCCGGAATACTACGAATACTTCTTGCGCCACTAAGCGCTGCAAGCCCAAGGCCGGGGTGCTTCGCCGGGCGCGCTCGGGCCCTGCGGACATCGAGGATTTCATCAAGTCCGAAGGTGGAATCGCCTGCGGCAGTGCGCGCAGGATGAAAGAAGCCACCGACTGGCTGCTGCTTCTGGGGACCGTCGAGAAAGCACGTCGCAAAATGGACCAACTCTTGAAAAAAGCGCGACAAGCCGGGCTGCCAATCGCTGCCGCCTGAGCAACACCATCCTCCACGGCAACGGAAATCAGCCACCGCGGACAGAGGATAAACAGCGAGGATAAACTACAGAAACCCCTTTGCCCCGCCGTGCCACGGCGGGCAAAATATCCTCTTCCATCTTCCCCCATCGGTGGC
>JBILDG010000095.1:0-6988 GCA_044352715.1 Chthoniobacterales bacterium
TGCTGTTCGGCCGTCCCGACGTCACACTCGTCGTCGCCGATGCAACCTGTCTCGAGCGCAACTTTGTTCTTCTGCTGCAAATTCTCCAAATCACCAACCGGGTCGTCCTTTGTCTCAACTTGATGGACGAGGCCCGCGCCCACGGCTTCGATATCGACGTCCGGGGGATCGGGCGCGACCTCGGAATTCCTGTCGTCGCCACGTCGGCGCGGCATGGCGAAGGTTTGGATGAGTTGCTGATGGCCCTGCGTGATGTCGCTACCGGCGCGCTGGTCTGCCGCCACCGTTCCCCCGAGATCATGCCCGAGTCCTTGCGCAAACCGGTGGAGAAGTTGTGCGCCCAGCTGCACGCCGCTTATCCCGACATGGAAAATCCAGCATGGGTCGCCCTGCGTTTGCTCGAAGGCGACCCGCGTATCTCCGCCGCGCTGGAAAAGGAAGAATTCAACCGGGCCGCGCGGTCGACGCCTGATCCATCATGAATACTTCCCGCGAAATTTTGCGCCAAGCCGAGGAACTGCGTTGGGAGCTGGGGCCGCAGTTCCAGGACGAAATCGCCGTCCGCGTCAGCCGCGAGGCCTCTCAATTGGCCGCACGGCATGTCCGCCACCGGACCGGCTCCGGGCGCTTGGCGTGGCAGCGGCGTTTGGATTTGTTGCTCACCGGACGCTGGACCGGCATACCGGCCATGGCGTTATTGTTCGCAGCTGTCCTCTGGCTCACCATCGAGGGATCGAACGTTCCCTCCGGGATGCTGGCGGGTTTGTTGGTGGATGCGGCGCATCCCTGGCTCAAAGCCCACGCCCTCGCGCTCGGTCTCTGGCCGTGGTTGGCGGGCCTGCTCATCGACGGCATGTATCTTTCTTGCGCTTGGGTCGTGAGCGTGATGTTGCCGCCCATGGCTATTTTCTTTCCGCTCTTCACCTTGCTGGAAGACTTCGGCTACCTGCCGCGCGTCGCTTTCAACCTCGACCGGGTGTTTCAAAAAGTCGGAGCGCACGGCAAGCAGGCGCTGACCATGACGATGGGGCTTGGTTGCAATGCGGCCGGGGTCATCGCCACCCGCATCATCGACTCTCCGCGCGAGCGCCTCATTGCCATCATCACCAACAACTTCTCTCTCTGCAACGGTCGCTGGCCCACGCAGATTCTGATGGCCACAATCTTTGTCGGAGCATTGGCTCCGCAAGCCTTTGCCGGGGTGGTTGCAGCCGGCGCGGTCTTCAGCGTGGCGGTGCTCGGGTTTGTTTTCGCTCTCGGCGCCTCGTGGCTGCTTTCCCGCACAATTCTCAAAGGCGAATCCTCGTCTTTCAGTTTGGAGTTGCCGCCCTACCGACCGCCCAATCTCCTGCGCACGCTTTACACCTCACTGATCGACCGCACTTTGTTCGTTCTCTGGCGCGCGGTGGTCTTTGCCGTGCCGGCAGGGGCTGTCATCTGGCTGATCGCCAACATCGATGCCGGCGGCCACAGCATTGCTTGGTGGATGGTCACGGGACTGGATCCTCTGGCTTGGGTGATGGGGCTGACGGGTGTGATTCTGGTCGCCTACATCGTGGCCATCCCGGCCAATGAGATTGTCATACCAACCATTTTGATGCTGACCGTTCTTTTGACCGGCTCCCCGCTGGCCGATGCGCCGGGGGCGGGGGTGATGTTTGAAACTGAAGAGCACATTCTGCACGGACTGCTCACCGCGGCGGGGTGGACGACGCTCACGGCGGTGTGCCTCATGCTCTTCAGCCTGCTGCACAATCCCTGCTCGACGACGCTCTACACGATTTACAAAGAAACCGGCAGCTGGCGTTGGACCGCGTTGTCGGCCGGACTGCCGCTCGTGCTGGGATTCATTGCCTGCGCGTTCGTCGCTTTCGTCTGGCGGACTCTGGCCGGCTGATCAACCGCGCGCCAATTCCCGCACAAGGTCGCGCACAGCGAAGGCGATGTGTTCCGTGCCGCTCTCCGGCGGTTGGCTCGGACCCTTGTGACCGCCGCCCAGCAAGCGCACAATGGCATGGGGTCGTCCGGGAATGTCGCGCACGTTCCAATAACGGAGCTTTCCGGCCTTGAGCATCGCCTTGGCGATCGAGGCGAACTTCTGTTCGATCATCGAACGGTGTTCACCTTCGCACATGGCCACCACCAGGTCGCCGGCGGTCAGATCCTCCACATCGATAGGCATCGGATTGCGCGGGGCGGTTGCCAAGTCCGCCAGCTGCACCTGCTGCAGAAACCGCACGGCATGGTCGGACAAACCCTTGAGGTCTTTCGCGTCAAGCAACCCGCGCGAATCGGCCTCCCACCCGATTCCCGCGATGGACGCTTCGTGATTGAACAAAATTTCGGCTAAGCGGCTGCGGTAATAATTTCCGCTGCAGACGAAAAGAACGCGTTTTTTCGCAGTGGGGATCACGATGTCCGAAGTTGCCTGCATGCCTCGTAAAGCACAATCCCAACCGATGTCGCCAGATTCAGACTGCGTGCGTCCGCCTGCATCGGGATCGTCAGCAGATTTTCTTTCTCCGCCGCCAGCAAACTTTCCGGCAGGCCGCGAGTTTCGCGGCCGAACACGAGGTAATCTCCGTCGGCAAAAGTGTTATCCCAGTAAACCCTCTGTGTCTTGGTCGTGAGAAAAAAGAAACGTGCATCGCCCGCTGTCGCCCGTAATGCCTCGAGCGACGGCCAGCGGTGCACTTTGCATTTTTCCCAGTAATCCATGCCGGCCCGCCGCAAGGCTGCGCCGTCGATGGTGAAGCCCAGCGGTTCGACGAGGTGCAGCCGCGCACCGGCGGCGAGGCACGTCCGCGCGATGTTGCCGGTGTTTTGCGGGATCTCCGGCTCGACCAAGACGACGTTCAGCATCGCCCTACGCCCCGCCCTCGTTGATCACGAGCGCCTTCAGCTCCGTCATGTCTTCCATCGCGTAACGCACGCCCTCGCGTCCGCACCCGCTGTCCTTCACGCCTCCATAAGGCATGTTTTCCGTGCGGAAGGTCGGCACTTGATTGATCAGCACGCCGCCGACATCCAGCGTCTCGTAAGCTTCCGCGGCTTTGGTCACATCGTTGGTGAACACGCCGGCCTGCAGGCCGAACTTCGAGTCGTTCACGGCGGCCAATCCATCGGCAAATGTTTTGTAAGAGGCCAGCACCACGATCGGGGCGAAGGCTTCCTCGCAAACGATCGATGCACCGCGTGGCACATTTTCCAACACGACCGGCTGCAGCACGTTGCCTTCGATCTTCAGCGGCGTGAGCAACCGTGCCCCTTGTGCCTCGGCTTCCTTGATCCAGCCGACGACTTTGTCCAGCGCGTCCTTGTTGATCATCGGCCCGACGAGGGTTTGCGGGTCGCGCGGGTCGCCGGCCACGGCTATGGCCCGCACCTGGGCAAGAAACTCGTCACGGAAAGTGTCGTAAATTTCCGCATGGGCAAAAATCCGCTGCACGCTGATGCACGATTGGCCCGCGTAGGCAAAAGCACCGGTGGCCATCTTGGCTGCATGTTTTTTCCAATCCGCATCCGGTTCGACGAGGCAGGCCGCGTTGCCGCCCAACTCGAGCGTCACTATTTGTTTCACGGCGGAGGATTTGAGTCTCCAGCCCACATCCACGCTGCCGGTGAACGAGAGCATCTTCACCCACGGATCGCGCAGGAGCGTGTCCACGTGTTCGTGTCCGAATGTGACGACGTTGATCTGGCCCTCGGGCATTCCGCATTCGCGCAGCACGTCGCCGAGCAGGATCGCGGTCAGCGGGGTCTTCAGCGCCGGTTTCAAAATCATCGTGTTGCCCGTGGCGATGCACGGCGCGACTTTGTGCGCGACCAGGTTCAGCGGAAAATTGAACGGCGTGATGCCGAGAATGACGCCGAGCGGGAAACGCCGCACCCATCCGCGGTGACCCGCGCCGGCTGCCGTCGCTTCCATTTCGATGGCATGACCGTTCGGCTCGAGCGCGGCGCCGGCGGCGAGTTCGAAAGTCGCCTGCGCGCGCTGCACTTCGATCTTTGCGAGAGTTACCGGCTTGCCCGCTTCGCGAACGAGGAGATCGGCGAACTCGTCGGCACGCCGCCCGATCGTGTCGGAAATTCTCCGCAGCAAACGCGAGCGTTCGATCGGCGGAATCTTGCGTGTGGTCGCAAACGCCGCCTCGGCCAACTGCAGGGCTTGGGTAACTTGCTGTGCGCCGGCCTGCAGAACTTCGCCGACTTTCGAGCCGTCGTAAGGATTGTGGATGGCGACGGTTTTCATACCCGCTCGGTTTCCCGTTTTTCCACAAAGATCGGCAAGCCTTCATGGCTGAAGTGGGACATGAGTTCGTTCGGGTCGAGCGCCTCCGGCATCATCACGCCGCGCTCTTTGATTTTGCCCTCGATGAGCAGACGGGCCGTGAGTGCCGGTGGAATGCCTGTCTGCACGAGCGTGAGTGAGTAGCCGTGCTTCTCGTAGCAGTCGCGGTGGTTGTCCATCGTGTAGATGAAATACTCGACGCGCCGCCGCCCGAGTGTTCCACGCACTTCCGTGCCCACGCAGGAGTAGCCGTCCACGGTCGGTCCCAGCTGCGCCGGCTTGGGCAGTGCATGCGTGGCTACGCGCACCGGCGAGACCTCCGCGCCGTCGACTTTCACTTTTTTCCACGTGTCGAGATCGAGCAGCGCCAGCGAGCGCGACAGATGCACGACTTTGTCGCTCACGCTGTATTTGAAGACCGAGTAGCGGACGCCTTTCTGCACGAAAGGCGGGTAGATGCCCAGGCTCACACCTTCCTCGTGCGCGACGGCATAGGTCGGCTGCAAACCGATCGGCTCCGGAAAACGAACCCACTCGAACTCGGATTCCAACGGCTTGCCCGCGGTGACGCGTCCGTTTTTGACGAAATACGGTGTCGCTCCGAGTTCCTCGAAAAAAGTCTCCGGCGAGAAGAGGACGGCAAAGCGGTAGCCTTTGACTTCGGCGTTGTCCGCATCGAGCACGCGGATGCTCGTGGCGGTATCGAGACGGTCGATCGCCCAACGGGCGAAGACATTGACCGCGCCCGGGTCCATGCCCATGCAGAGGACGCCGGCGAGATTTTTTTCGACGAACGTGTCGTGAAAATTTTCGATCTCCGTATCGAACGAGTTTTTCGAGGTGCGGCGTGCGCCCGGAGGCGAGTAGATGTCGGCCGCCATGTCGAGGTAGTGCGAGTTGGCCTCGGCGCAGGCGCTCAGCACGGAGTGGTTGGTCGCGCAGATGGCGGCGTTGCAGGTCACCTTGACCTTGTGCTCTTTCATCAACGCGGTCGTGCCTTTGACGTCCATCGCATCGGCCTGCACGACGACGAAGCGGTTATGGGGAATGCGTTTGGCCAATTGCTCGGCAAACACCGTGTCGCGGTCCGCACAGATGATCCGGTCGATGCAGTCGTATTCGTGCAATTTCTGGGCAATCACCGATCCCACGCCGCCCATGCCAATGACCATTGCGTTTGCCATAATTTGTGTCCGCCCGGAAGGGTTGTGTCATCCGAGAGTCATCTACAAGGTAGCCTTGGCGTCGGGAGAGGCAAGCGCTGGCCCTCGTTTTCAGACTTCGCGGGCGTCTCGATGTCCCAGAACAGCGATTCCCCGGAGGGTCCATGAGGAGTCGATCAGAGGCTGCAACCCGCACAGGCGGGAGACTGTGACGGCGTCGCCGCCGGTGAACACGATGTGCGGTCGGGTGCGTTTGAAATTTTCTTTCGAAAGCGATTCCAGCAAGTGGTGAACCATTCCGGCGTAGCCCCCGGCGAGGCCGGAGCGCAGCGCCTCGCGGGTGTTGCGACCGGTGGCCCGCTTGATTTTGCACCATTCCGCCATGGGTAGTTGGGCGGTTTTGGCCGAGAGAGCTGACGCCATGGTGCGGAGGCCCGGGGCAATGGCTCCACCGATGAAGCAGCCCTGATCATCAAGCACATCAAAAGTTGCCGCCGTGCCGAAGTCAGCCACGATCACGTTTTGGCCGAACCTGTGTGCTGCTTCCGCCATATTGGCCAAGCGGTCGGCGCCGACGGTGCCAAGATCCACAGCCGTGGTAAAGTTCCGCTTCGACTTGCCGCCGATCAAACGAATCGCCGGACATCCTGCCCGTAAAATTTTCGCCACCTTTGGCACCACGCAGGAGGCCGCAGCGGAGCGGGCCCGTGATGACTTCCAGAGTGCCCGCACCTTCGTTGCCGTGAGATCTCGCGTGGGTAATGCGGGCAGAGTGCGGGGTTTGCTTCCGGGTTTTCCGACCACGGCAAACTTCACCGACGTGTTGCCCGCATCGGCCAGCAGCATGGGATAGATGGGATCGTCGGCCATGGGGTTCAGGCGCAGACTTTAGATTTGCCGCCGATCGCACGCAAAGACGGATCGTTGGCCAGCAGCGTGAGTGCTTGGCGGAGCAGAGTTTTGCCCGGTTCCATGCGGTGCCAAGTCGATGCTCCCGACGGGTGGGGCAGGGCCACGAGGTTGAAGCGGACACCTTCGCGCTCGAGGGCAATCTTCTTGCCGATGATTTCCGACAATTTGTCCGCGGCCACGAATTGACTGATGGCGAGTTTGCCCACGGGGATCACGAGTTTCGGCCGCAGCAGCGAGATCTCTTGTGCCAGCCATGGTGCGCAGTTGGCGATTTCATCGTCGTCTGGGACGCGGTCGCCGCTGCCCTTGGGATGTTTGCCGGGAAAACACCGGCAGACGGCCGCCATGTAAATTCGTTCCCTAAAAACTTCTTCGCCGAAACCGCAGGATTCTTCGAACCACCGGAAAAGCGTCTTACCCGCCGTCCACGCGAAGGGGCGGCCCATTTGCGGTTCGCGCACGCCGGGGGCCTGACCGACCAGCAACACCTCGCTCCGCACGGCCGGACCCGAGACTGGCTCGGATGCCATGCGCGGACACTTGCGGCAGGCGTGCAATGCCTCGACGTGTTCCTGCAGGGCGCGATGGTCCATCGGTTGTTGCTATGCGACGGGCCGGATTG
>JBILDG010000096.1:0-6933 GCA_044352715.1 Chthoniobacterales bacterium
GGGGAGTGCGGTGTTGGATACAAACCTTTTCGTCGACCATGATGGCAAGGCTTACTTCATTTACTGCTCGGAAGGCCTCGCCACTCTGCACATCTGCGAGTTGAACGAGGATTTTACGGATATCCGCCGTCCCGCCGTTCGCGGGGTGACGTGGGCTCGAGGGCTAGAGGGTCTGGTCCGCGAAGCCCCCGCTCTGGTCCGCTGGCGCGACCACGTCTACATGTTCAGCTCCGGTTGCACCGGATGGGAGCCAAACTTCCTGCTCACCGCTCGCGCACCGTCGCCTCTCGCTCCATGGGAGTTGCTCGGTGATCCCTGCATCGGTCCGGATGCTGAGACCGGCTACGCCTCGCAACCCGCATGGGTGCTTCCTTTGGAGAGTCACGGCCCCGATGCCTTCGTTTATATTGGCGACCGCTGGAACCAACGCGACCTCGAATCCACCGCGCCCGTCTGGTTGCCCTTCCGCATGGAGGCGGGAAAAAGCCCGCAGTTGCGATTTCTTCCCGAGTGGGATTTTGAGATTTTTCAAACCAAGCCTGCGCCGCCCGCCGTGCTGAATCTCTCCGCAAAATCCTGGGACTCGCGCGGCGCGCAAATGCAGCCCGATTCGGCCCAACTCTCCTGGGATGCCTCACCCGGAGCCGATGGCTACTCGATTAGCTGCAATGGCACGGAGATCGACTTCACCACGGCCACACAGTTCACCGTCCCACTTGGTCTGCCCGGAGTTGCCTGTATTTTTTCCGTGAGAGCCTGGAATCTTGCAGCGGGTTACTCGCCGGAATCCTGCGCTTCGTCTTTCGTGCGTGGAAAAGTCAGAGATGTTTTCCTGAGCGATTTCCCTTGGCTCCGCAGTTGGTCCGACTTTTGCCGAGTGATCCGTGACGAGTCATGGGATGGCGGCCCGCTGGCGATCAGTGACCGCACATACCCCAAGGGCCTCTTGGTTCACGCGCCCGCCGAGGTGGAATTCGACCTTGGCGGTATCTATCGCCTGTTCACTTGCGAAGCGGGCCTGTTCAGCGGTCTGCCCGGCCATTGTCGCTGCCTGATCGAAGGCGACGGACGTATTCTTTTCGAATCCATTCCTCTCACTGATCAAGACAAGCCATTGAGCCTCGAAATCGATGTCACCGGCGTGAAGCGGCTGCTTCTCCGCGTCGAAGGCCTTGGACGTGGCCCGCTCGACGGGCGTTTTGTGTGGGGAAATGGGCGACTGGTCCCGTGACACAAGGTAAATCAAATTTTATGTTGTCCCGATTCCATTGATCGCACTGTTGCAGCGCGGTTCACTCACATCAAGCCATGGTGTGGTAAATCACAAAGCTGCAGAAAGCGGGGAAAAGAAATTAAGACAGGGCTTTTTTCAAAAAATCACTCACGGCATTATTCTCCAAGGGTGCGCACTTGGAGCCCCTCCAGCATGGCCCAAGTGTCGTTGGCGGTGTGAATTTCAACTTTGAGGTCGAAGGCGGATTTGCCTTCGACGAAGTCGGTGACATCTATGAACTTGGTGGCTCTCGAGTTGTTTGCGCCCGGGCTGTTGATGCCGTATTGGGCGCATTCTTTCCACTCGCCGCCATCGGTGCGCACGTAGAATCGCACTTTGTTTGCTGGATTGAGAATGATACGACCGTTGAAGCCGACGGCGGTTTGGCTGAATGGTTTGCCATCATTTTCGATCCGATAGATCACATGACCGGGCACAAAGTTTTTGGCCGGGTAGAGCTTTTTGCCGCGGTAGTCTTTGACGTGAAGTCCGGAAACTTCGACAGCGCGTTCGGCCCAATCATCGCCGACCTGCGTGTAGTTTTCCGAAAGCAATGTTTTAACCGGCTGATGAGCTCTGTAAATCCGGGGCAGTTTGCCTTCGTAGGCCATCGGATCGATTTCCAGCGTCATCTGGCTGCCGGGGCGGAAGGCGCTGGTGATGCCATCAAATCCGAGTGATTTGAGATCGGAGCAGCTGACGAGGTCGGTCTTCGTATACCAGGGCAAATAGGCCAACTCGTAGCGTTGGCCATTGACCATCTCGACGATGCCATTGCATCCTTCGCCCTCCAGCGATGGAGGAGTGAAGGAGCGGATCGTGCCGGTGATAATCTCGTATTTTCCTTTGCCGGCACGAGGTATCGTAACCTGTTTCAGCGGCTCGAAAGGAAACTCGGGGCGGATGACGGGGGGCTCGGCTTTGAGGTCGAGGGAGAGGGATCCATTAGAGTCTGCGGGTGTGGCGCCGGTGCTCCCATCAGCTTGTGGTGCGAGGCGGTAGAGCTGTGGACTTTCTTCCACGAGAGCATAGGCCGTGCCGGGCTTGAGTTTGGCAAACTGCAGATTCACACCGGTGCTGCGATCCGATTGCAAGCGGAAGGAAGCGCCATTTGTGTCGTACGACAGGAGTTCCACTTGAACGACCGCGTCTTTATCCGAGGCGGCAACGGTCACCGGGTGAGGACCGAGGGACCCTCCTCCCGCGACGGAGTAGCGCGCGGGGAGGATGTCGGCAATGGCCGCAGTCAGCAGACGGTGGGCTGTGGCATAGCGGCCTTCCGCCCGGAGTGATTCGGCGCGTGAGAGGGTTTCGGGCGACCCACCTTTGGTTCGGAAATCACGAATCACCCGATCCAGTCGGGCGCGCTGTTGCAGCCAGAGACTGCGGAGGCGGCTTTCCTTCATGGTAGGGGTGGAGCCGTCTGTCTGGCCGGACTTGTCTGCCCAAGGAACAAAGGCTGCGATCTGGCGCAACTCCACTTCGCTCGGCTGACCGCCGGAGCGGAGTTCGATCGCGGTGAAGATTTCTTTTTGTCCCTTGGCGACAGCCCCGAGGTCGACGGTCGCGCGGTTGCCTTTGGCTTTGCTGAATTCGTTGGCTGTGAGCGTGGCCACTGGTTGGAGGTTGGACGGGTCAGTTCCCGCAAAAACTTTGATCGTCCAATCGTCGCCCTCGGGGCGCCGTCCGGCGCTGCCGATAAGCTCGAGTCGCAGGCCGTTGCCGAAAGAAGTCTCCGCATCGGCGATTCGGTAGGTGATCCGCCCGGTTTTTTTTGTTTCCGAGGGTTGCAACTTTCCTCCGTTGAGAGTGACGCCGTCCGAATCGGTGTAGCCGGGCGATTTTTCTATCTCCCGATCGTAAGCGAATAAGACATCGAGCACGCGCCGGTCGTAGGTTTCCGCGGGTTTGGGCAGACCCTCGACGTTGTCGACAGCTTGGAGAAGTTTTTCATCCCCCGGCAGGCAGTTGAAGAGAGTGACAAATTCCAGTCCGCGACCGTAGCTGTCCTTCATGAATTCAAGATCATTGACCATGGCGCGCTCGAGGTTAACGCAAGTCACACGGCTGACGGGCAAGATGTAATCGTAAAAGGCTTGGGGATAACGTGGGTAAAGTTCGCCGCTTGTCCACATGCCTTCGTTCATGCACTGCTGCCAGTAGCCTTGTTTGCGGTCGAAGTTGGGGTTGCCATGATCCCAGAAGCCGTGGGTATAGACATTGTCGATGAGCGGATTCGAGGGCGGTTGATTTTTGCCGTCCCGAACGATCACGTGGCCGCGTCCGAGCGACTCCCCGTAGGTCGGAACCTGCTGGTTGAAGTATCTTCCGTAACTCTCGTAGATCCATTGCGCTTCCTCGCGAGAAAGACCATCACGTGGGTCAAGGGTGACACCGTCCTGTTTGGCTGCCTCTACTGCCGCGGCATTGTAGTCGGGGCCGTAGTTTGGTCCCCACTCGGCGTAGATGACCGGTGGCGGGACAGGATCGCCTGCGGTGCGCAGGGCCTCGGTGCGATCAGCGAGGTAGCGGGCAACGATGCCGATGCGGTGATTGTTGACCTTGTTAAGGTGCGGATGGTTTTTGGTCGGCCAGAGCGAGTTGCCCCATTGATTTGGGAAAGAGGGCTTGAACTTTTTGGCTTCGGGGTCGTAGTTCACCGACTCGTATTTAAGGTCGGAAAAATACCCGCCGAGGCCATCGGGACCGACATTGGCGCCGCCCCACCAAGATTGCAGCATGAAATGGTAGGGGAGACCGGTTGCGGCCGAGACGGCGAGGTCTTTGTCGATGGCTTTGCGAGATTCTTCCTCCGATCTGCGAGCATATCCGATGAAGCTGAGAAATCCGAGGTCGTAGGATTTCGTGGCGTATTTCTCGCGAATCCCGTTGGCGATGCGGACAGCAGTTTCGATGCTGTCGTCTTTCGGATCGGCGGGGATACCTGCCAGGTTGGGGGAGCGGGCGATGATGAACCCGAGTTTGGTGAAGATGTTTTCCTCGTCAGCCAACTTTTGGAAATCGGGATAAGCCCAGATTTGCGAAAGGTTGAATGGCGAGTTGCTCTCGCTGACGATTTTCATATCGAGTGTGCCGTCCTTTCCGACAAGGTCGCGGTCGATCTCAATGAAATAGTGGTTGGGGCCTCCACTGATCTCCTCGTAGGTGCGGAAATAGACTTTTTTGTCCCCCACATAGACAGAGTAACCGAACGTATCGCGGCGATCGTGGACTTCTTGGAGCTCCAAGAGGATGCGGGTCGCAGCGTCTTGGGGTGAAACCTTGAGCTGGAAGGTCGTCTCTGCACCCTTAGCTTTAAATTCTCGCGTGGAGTGGCTGTGTTTCATCAGTCCAACGGTGGTGTCGAGTTTTCGGGATTCAACACCATCTGAAAAGGTGGCGCGGTGACTCTGCTCGCTGGATGGGTCCCCGAACTGGATGTGGTCCGATATGCCGGCGTCCGCCCAGAGGGGGGCGGTGGCAATGAGGGTGATGAGAGCTAGTAGGACTTTTTTCATGGAATGGACTGTTTTCAGATGCCGAGAAGTTTGGCTTCCTCGGGTGTGAGGACTTTGAGTTGCTCTTCCAAAGGCTTTTGCTCTTTGTCTGCTTTGATTGCTTCGTGGATTTTTTGAAGAACCGCCAAGCGGCCAGGTTCTGAGTGGAAGAGATTGTTTGTTTGGGAAGGGTCGTTACGGAGGTTGTAAATTTGCTCGAGCGGCGCGTCGGGCTTGAGTCTCCCTTTTTCGTCGAAGTCGCTGTTGGTGAAGCCAAGTTTGACCGCGGGACCGCCGCCTCCTTCGGCGTGTCCACCTGCACCTTGCGAGACGAGCTTCACGGGTTTTGTATTGGCGACTTCCGCCGGGGGCACATAGACCCAGTCTCCAACCCTCAAGGCATGGCCTTTACCCCGGTAGATTTTAATTTTTCTTCCCTCGCCGGTGTCGGGGTGCTCCCAGAGCGGGAGCATGTTCAAGCTGTCAGGGGCTGCTCCTGAAGGAACGGGAATCTCTGCCGCGGACAGAAATGTCCGGTAAAGATCGACGAGCGACGTGAATTTGTCGCAGGTCTTACCCTCCGGAATGTGTCCCGGCCAGGATACAATCATGGGCACCCGGTGACCGCCTTCCCAAATGTCGCCTTTGTTGCCGTTGAAGGGGCCGTTTGTTCGGAAGCCAACGGCTTGATTGTCACCAAGGTTGATATTTCCGTTGTCGCTGCTGAAGACCACGATGGTGTTCTCGAGGAGTCCTTTTTCCTTGAGCGCGTTCATCACTACGCCGACGGCGTGGTCCATTTGCTGCACGATGTCGGCTGTGCGGGTGGCGTTGGTATTTATCTTCAAACGCTTCGCCATGGGACTTTGGCCTAAGAACTCCTTCGCGGGCACCACGGGGGCGTGGGGGGCAAAGAAAGGCACGTAGAGGAAGAACGGCTTTTCCGAGGTTTGCTTGGCGACCCAGGCGGCGGCACGCTCCCCGATGACGAGGTCGAGGCGATCTCTTGGACACGCCTCGTGGGCGGCTTTCGCTCCGCTGCTGGCACCCCAGCCGGTGGCTTGGGGAATATTCTTCTCCTTTGCCTCTTCAGGCTTGTGCATCACGATCGGATCGGCGGGATCGTGCTTGTAGACACGGTGGTTCTCGATGAAGACGAACGGCGGCATGTTGTGCGCGTTTGGCATACCAAACCAGAAGTCGAAGCCGCACTCGAGGGGGCCGGGTTTGAGCTCGCTGTTCCAATCGGGCTCTTCTTGGAACCCCCTCCGCGAACCAAAGCCCAGATGCCATTTGCCAAAAATAGCGGTCGAGTAGCCAGCATCCTTCAAGACTTGTGGCAGGAGAATTTCATTATCTTGAAAATACATCCCCGATTGGTAGCGGCCCCACGACGAGCGCCAATACCAGCGTCCGGCCAAGATCGCGTAGCGGGAAGGTTGGCACACGGCGGTGGGCGAGTGGGCGTCGGTGAACTTGAGGCCGTCAGTGGCCAGTTTGTCGATGTTCGGCGTGGAGAAATCCGGCTGGTCGTAGCAACCCAGATTGGCGTAACCGAGGTCGTCAGCCAGAAATAAAACAATGTTCGGGCGCGCTGATTCCGCACGTACAAACGTGGAGGAAGCGATAAGAGCAACTATGGAGGCGACCAGAATGAGTTTCATTTTCCGAGGGGGTTATTTCGACTTAGACTGCCGTTGGATCTCTTTCAAGCGAGCCGCCATCTGCTGGACGATGGCGGGATATTTTTCGACGAGGTTGGTTGTTTGCGAGGGGTCCTCGCGCAGGTTGTAGAGTTGCTCGGGCAAGGCGTCGGGCCGCAATTTTCCATCGGCGTCGTGCTGGGAATTTTTGTAGCCAAAGGTTTTGAAGTAGAAGGTGCCAAAGGCGCCCATATTGCCGGGCTTGGGCAGATAGACCCAATCGCCGCTACGAAGCGCGTTGCCATTGTAAACCATCTCGGTGCGGATCGCCGGGGTGTCCACGGGGTGTTCCAAGAGGGATAACTGATTGATGCCGTCCGGCGCGGCATTGCGTGGCATCACCGCCCCGGTGGCTGCCGAAATCGTCGGGAAGAGGTCGGTGAGGGAGAGTAGCTTGTCAGACTCTGTATTGGCTGGGATTTTTCCGGGCCACCGGGCGATGAATGGCACGCGGTGTCCG
>JBILDG010000007.1:0-21692 GCA_044352715.1 Chthoniobacterales bacterium
GTCGCCTTGGCCCGTTCTGTCGCCGGGACAACCGCACGGCAGATTCTCGGATGGCGGGAAATCACCGCGTATTTGGATGGGCAGCTGACCTTCGAGGACTGCCGCGAACGGCTGATCGTGTCCACGCGGCAATATGCCAAAAGGCAGTTGACGTGGTTCCGGGCCAAGTCCACTTTCCCCTGCATCAATATTTCCGCCGTGACGCCTGATATTTTGGACCGCATTTCCCGCGAGTCGGGATTGCCATGATCATTTCCGCACCCCCTCCTTCTGCCACGGAAAAGACCGTGCTCGTCGGCCTCGAGCACCATGGTGTGAGCCGCTGGGATCTCGAGGAGTCGCTGGAGGAACTCCGCGAACTCGCCGCCACCGCCGGCGCCACGGTCGTCGATACCGTCACGCAAAAGTTGGAGCACCCGACCGCCCCTTACTACATCGGCAAAGGCAAAGCCGAGGAAGTCGCCCAGCGCTGCACGGAATTTGGCGCCGGTTCGATCATCTTCGACGACGAACTCTCGCCCGCCCAAGGACGAAACCTCGAGACTGTCACGTCGAAGAAGATTCTCGATCGCACCCAGCTGATTTTGGACATCTTCGCCCGCCGCGCTCGCAGCCGCGAAGGTCGTCTGCAGATCGAACTCGCGCAGCTGCAATACCTCCTGCCGCGCCTCACCCGCATGTGGACGCACCTCTCCCGCCAGACCGGCGGCATCGGCACCCGCGGCCCCGGTGAAACGCAGCTCGAAGTGGACCGCCGCCGCGTGCAGGAGCGCATCGCGCGGTTGCAAAAAGACCTCGAGGAAGTCCGCAAACACCGCACCATCCAGCGCGAAGGCCGCGCGCGTCACCAGTGGCCGGTCGTTGCCATCGTCGGTTACACCAATGCCGGCAAATCCTCGCTGCTTAACCGGCTCACCAAGGCCGGCGTGCTCGCTGAAGACAAACTTTTCGCCACGCTCGACCCGACCACGCGGCAATTCGTCCTGCCCAACAAATTGAAGGTCCTCTTCACCGACACCGTCGGGTTCATCCGCAAATTGCCCACGACCGTCATTGAATCGTTCAAGGCCACGCTCGAGGAATTGAAGTCCGCCGACCTTCTCGTTCACGTGGTCGATGTCAGCCATCCGCAATGGGAAGAGCACATCGCCGCGACGGAAGCCGTCATCAAAGAACTCGACGCCGCCGGCAAACACACGCTGATCGTTTTCAACAAAATCGACCGCGTCACCAATCCCGAAGCGATTGAAGCCGCCCTCGCGCGCCATCCCGGCAGCGTCGCCGTCTCCGTGAAAACCGGCGAGAACCTCGGCGAGTTTGTCGATGAGCTGCAAAACCAACTCTCCGCCTGGCGCCTGCGCCAGAAGTTCCGCATCCCGCAATCCGACAGCGCCGCGCTGGCTGAACTCCACCGCGCCGGCCACGTCGTCGAAATTACTTACGAGGGTGACGACGCCCTTGTAACCGCTCACATCCCGCCCGCGCTCGAGCCCAAATTCGCGCATTACGCCGCATCGTGAAATCTTTTCGCGAGGAACTTTGGTTCGAAGTCCCCGCCCGCCGCGGGTTCCTCAACATCACGCCGCAGATTGACCAATGCCTGCACGCCAGCGGGGTCAAAGAAGGCCTATGTCTCGTCAATGCGATGCACATCACCGCCAGCGTCTTCATCAACGATGACGAGCGCGGACTCCATGCCGATTTCGAGAAGTGGCTGGAAAAACTCGCGCCGGAAAAGCCGCACGACCAATACCGTCACAATGGCGCGGAGGACAATGCCGACGCCCATCTCAAACGCAGCATCATGGGCCGCGAAGTGGTTGTTGCCGTCACGAAGGGCCGCCTCGACTTTGGTCCGTGGGAGCAGATTTTCTACGGCGAGTTCGACGGCCTGCGTCGCAAGTGCGTGCTGGTGAAAATCATCGGCGACTGAGTCTCGCTCCCTCTATTCTTGTGCATCCGAGGGTCTGCGGTGGAAAGTATTGTCAGCGATGAGTTTCCTTGGCCCGCGCTTACGGCGTAATCTTCAAATCATCATTCTTATGGCAGCTATCAAACCCTTCACGCCCGACGCAGCCTCCGCCTCCGACGCGATCAAGGCTGCCGATATCACGGTTCGCCGCGCGGACGAAAGAGGTGCCGCCGACCGTGGCTGGTTGAAGTCCCGCTTCACGTTTTCCTTTGCCGACTATCACGACCCGCAGCACATGGGTTTCCGCGCCTTACGCGTCATCAACGACGATCATGTCGCGCCCGGGATGGGTTTCGATATGCATCCGCATCGCGACATGGAGATCTTCAGCTACGTGCTCGCCGGAACGATCGAGCACAAAGACAGCATGGGCAACGGCCGCCAGCTCAAGCCCGGCGAAATCCAGCTGATGAGCGCCGGCACGGGAGTCTCCCACAGCGAGTTCAATCCTTCGGACGATGAAGATCTTCACCTATTGCAAATCTGGATCACGCCCCGCGAGCGCGGCATCGCGCCTCGCTACACTGAGTGGCATCCCTCGCCCGAGCACAGCGATGCGCCCAAGGTTCTCGTCATCTCGCCCGACGGTCGCGAGGGTTCGGCCACGATCGCCCAAGATGCCGACATTTACCGTATCAAGCTCCAGCCCGGGCAAACCGTGAGCCATGATTTGAAAGCCGGGCGCGGTGTCTGGCTGCAAATTGCCGAGGGTGCGCTCGATCTCAACGGCGTGAAACTCGTCACGGGTGACGGCGCCAGCACGGAAAAACCCGGTCGCCTCACTCTTACCGCATCGCAACCGACCGAAGCTCTGCTGATGGATCTACCGTGAAGATTTTTTCGGTTCCGGCGACCGAAACAAAAACACGTTGCAGCTTCAGCGCGGCAGCAGGTGCACGGCGCGCAGGCCGAGCCAGAGCGCTCCGATGCCGATCATCACGCTTCCCGCGATGTAAGCTAGCGCGACGAGTATTTCTCCGCGTCGCATCAAGAAAGCCGTCTCGAGTCCGAATGCGGAGAATGTTGTGAAGCCACCCAGCACTCCCGTGAACAGCAGCAACCGTGCGGCGGGGCTGATCATTTCAAAACGTTCGGCTAACCCCGAGAGCATACCGATGAGCAGGCACCCGAGCACGTTCACGGCAAAAGTGCTCCACGGAAAGCGCGTCGACATGGTGTGATGCAAAATCCATCCGCCCAGCAGATAGCGGGCGATGGCACCGGCAAATCCGCCCAAGCCCACGAGAAGAACGTTGATCATCGGCGTCCGAGTTTAAGATTGCTTTGGTCGATGCCAAGAATTGTCAGTCCGGCGGGTCATCCACAGCGCAGCCCAGAGCATGATCCCGCAAATCAGAAACGCTGGCGGCAACCAATCCAAAGCCATCCCGAAAATCGCAGTTTCATCCGCCCCGCTGTGCGTCGTCTTCAGGTAAGTGGTGAGCCGCGCGAAAAGGATGCCGGCCGCCGCATAGCCGAGATTGAAAGCCACGCCGCGGAAGCTCAGCACCGTGGCGCGCACGTCCGACACGGTCCATTGGTTTAGATAATTCGAGGTGAAGAATTGCAGGGCCGACATCGATAGACCCAGCGGCACCACGACCCATGCGCCCCAGAACGGCCACGCGAGCGCCGTCCCCGCGAGTCCGAGCATCACGAGCGCGGCGACGATGGTAAAATTGGCGATCACTCCGTATTTCGCCACCATGCGTCGGGCCACCGGTGCCACGGCAAAGCCGAGTAAGGCCAAGCCCGAGCCGAGCAATCCATTCACGAATTCCGGCAACTCGATCAGCCGATAGTAGTTGCTGGCGAAGGTGAGAAAAATCCTCACAAAGCTGTCGATCATCAGCGCGGCCAGCATCAGGAAAAGTATGCGCCGTGAGGTGAACACATGGAGCGCGCCCGCGATCACGTTCTGCCAAGCACGGCCGACCGGATGGCGGGTTGACACTTCGGCCGTCGGCGGTTCGCGCAGGTTCAGGGCCACGACCAGACACAGTAGCGACGTGAGAAGAGTGGCGTAAACCGGCCAGCGAACCGTCGTTTCCGGATGCCAGCCCGTGAGCCATTGGATCAGGCTTTCATCGAACAGCGCTGCCCCGGTGATCATGGCGATAAAAAATCCGCCGGACTTCCAGCGCATGAGCGATTCGAGCACGCGCGGCCATTTTTGCGCGCGCTCGCTTGGTTCGATCGAGTCGTAGGCGAGGGCTTCATCCGCCCCGCTGGCACAGGCCTCGGCCGCGCCGCTGAGGATGCGATTGAGCACCAGCAGCCAGAACAGCCACGGCCCGTGCGGCGCGAAGGCGAAGACGCTCATTTCGGCGACCATCAAAGCTGCCGCCAGCACCACCATGCGCTTGCGCCCGATCACATCGGCCAAGGCGCCGGAAGGAATTTCCAGCACGATGATCACCACCGCCCAGATCACATTGAGCAGCGCGTATTGCTCGAGCGTCAGCCCCAGATCGAGAAAAAGCACCCCGATCACCGGATAGTAAAAGCGCGCGTGAAAAAGCACGCGGAAGGCGATGAACAGCGGCAGGTTGCGGCGGAGTGGATCGGGCACGGCGACGGTTGGACTGGCGCGAGCGTGGACGCTGTAGAGAGAAAGTAGAAGCGGCAAGATACCGCTTCTACTTCAATGCTTCGGCGCGCGCACGGTGGCGGCTTCGAGGTCGGAGCGGCGGCGTTCGACGATGGAGTCGGCGATCTCGGTGACCATCTCCTCGAGCAGCAGGCGCAGGTGGCTTCCGGGGCGGTAATCGGCGGGCGCGATGTGTCGCACGCGGTCGGCATGGGCCGTGAGCTGGTAGCATTTCTTGAAGCTTACGCGCGTGGCGTCGTCGGGATTGTAAACCGCGATGGCGCGGCCACCGTTGTGTTTCATCACGGTGAAGCACGGCACATCGGTCGGACCGTCGCCCACATAGATCATGTTCTGGAACGGCACCGGGCGCAGCTCGCTCGGCATGTGGTCGTTCACATCCTGCGAGAGATCGAGCATGCCCTTGTTGATGCGGAAGAGGAACTGCGTCTTCTGCGTGTGGCTGATCACGCGCTTGGGGAAAGTGATGCGCCCGTTGTCATCCTCGGCATATTCGCAACCGAAGATCGCGCGCACATGCGGCTCGATGAGGCTGCCGACGATGAGTTCGCGCAGGCCGGAGCTGACGATGTAATGCTCGACCACGATGCCGTGCGCTTGGTGCTCGTGGGTGAGCAGACGGTTTTCGAACTCGGCAAACATGTCCGGCAGGCCGGGGAAAAAAGTCAGCTTGGCGCCCAGATCGCGGAGTTGCGCGTTGGTCGGGCGGTCCATCTCGAGGTAATCGAGTAGCGCCTTCATGTAGGCCAGCTCGCTTTCGTAGCCATGGCGATGCACGAGTTCGCCGCAGCGCTGCCAGAATTGTTTCCCGTCGATGCCGAAGTGCGGGAAAATCGCCTCCTCCTGCATGTAGTTCGGGCTCAGCGTCTGGTCGTAATCGTAAATGATGGCAATGGTGCTTTGAGGAACCGACATGCCGGGCATATTAACGGCGTGAAACCGTTCGGCCAGCGGGTTTGTGGGCCGGGCGGTCATAAAAATGACAGGCGTAACCTATCGCGGAGCGGTCCATGTGCCGCATCTCGATCTGTGGCTCGATCCTCCGACGCCGCAGGGCTTCTCGTTTGTGTCGCACGCGCACAGCGACCACATCGGCAAGCACCGCGAGACGGTTCTCTCCGAAGCCACCTCACGGCTCATGCATGCGCGGCAAGGCGCCGCCGGTGTCGAGCATGTGATGGCCTTCGGCGAGACGCGCGAATTGCGCGGCGCGTGCTTCACTCTGCTGCCCGCCGGGCATGTGCTCGGGTCCGCCCAGCTGCATTTGGAGGACGACCGCGGCAGCCTGCTCTACACGGGGGACTTCAAATTGCGCCCCGGACTTTCCAGCGAAGCCACCGCCTGGTGCCAGGCCGACACGCTCATCATGGAAACCACGTTCGGCAAACCCGAGTTTGTGTTTCCGCCGACCGAGAACGTGCTCGCCGAGATGGTCGATTTTTGCCGCGAGGCGCTCGAAGCCGGTGAAGTGCCTGTGCTGCTCGGTTACTCCTTGGGCAAAGCGCAGGAAATTCTTTGCGCCGTCGCCGCGGCGGGATTGCGTCCGATGCTGCACGGCGCCGTGGCCAAGATGACGAAAATCTACCGCGAGCTGCGGCCGGACTTCCCGGCGTTCGAAGAATACGCCGCCTCGCGCTTGGAAGGCTGCGTGCTGATTTGTCCGCCCAACGTCCGCCGCTCGGCCATGATCCAGCGCATCAAAAAACGCCGCTTGGGCATGGTCACCGGTTGGGGCATGACGCCCGGCGCCATTCACCGCTACCAAGTGGATGCGGTGTTCCCGCTCAGCGACCACGCCGGCTATGACGACCTCCTCAAATACGTCGAGCTGGTTCAGCCCAAGCGCGTGCTCACGCTGCACGGCTATGCCGCCGAATTCGCCCGCGACCTGCGCGTGCGCGGCCTCGAGGCGTGGTCGCTCGTGAGCCCCGACCAGCTGGAGTTTGCGGGGTTGTTGCCGCCTGTTGATTCAGAGTGGTATCGGCTTCCAGCCGATGAGTTTTGAGCGATCAGCTGCGGCTTAAGCCACGTGTTCGTAGAGGTGCTTTTGGAAGCCTGCGAAGACTTGGCCGATTTCTTCGGGTTCGCCGAGGTCGGCGACGGCGTCGGAGATACTGTTGTGGTATTTGAGGCGTAGCAGCGGGGTGAGTTTTTCTTGGTCCAGCTCTTCGACGCCGACAGCGACATAGTGCTGGAGAACGAATTCCAAGAAGGCCTGCTGCTTCGCGCTGAACTCGGAGTTGATGTAGACCCGGGCATGGTCGGCGCGCTCGGCACGGGTCAGGGGCGCCATGGCGTAGGCGACGTAAGCCAAAACATCGAAGAGGTCGCTCTTTTCGGCGTCGATGATCTTTTGCATCTCTGCCAACTGATCATGCCCAAAGCCTTTCTCAGCCAAACCTTGCAGCAACTTGGCCCGGGTGTCCGGTGCGCTCCATAGTTTGCGTAACTCCGCCTCGCTCTGGAAAAAGTCGGGCAGTTTCCCGAAGAGCATCTCCATGAATTGCTGGGCGGACATCGGCGTGCCGTCCGGATGCCAGAATGTGGTGGACGTCATGTGCTGAATGGTGCGCTCTTTGCCATCGGCCAGCTTTACTTTGACCTTGCTGCGCTTCTGGCATCGGCATGCCCGGAATCCGCATTTCGGGCAAGGTTCTTTGGGACAGTCGCACGGTGTCTTGCCGCACACCCCGCACGGTTTGGGTGGTGCGACGACGCAGGTGCAAGGACGGTTTCCGCATTTTTTGCACGGGTCTTCCTCTTGCGGAGGACCGTCCCATTCCGGGTCTTCGAAGTTCAGGTGTGCTTTCACGAAATCGTAGATCGTGAAGTAGTCTTTGCCGTCAAAGAGTCGCGTGCCGCGCCCGATGATCTGTTTGAACTCGATCATCGAGTTGATCGGGCGCATGAGGACGATGTTGCGCACGTTGCGTGCGTCGACGCCGGTCGAGAGCTTCTGCGAGGTCGTCAGGATTGTCGGAATGGTCTTCTCGTTGTCTTGAAAGGCGCGAAGCCATTGGTCGCCAATCGTCCCATCATCGGCCGTGACCCGATGGCAATAGTTCGGATCATTTTTTGTCTTGAGCTGGTTGATGAAGTCGCGGACGACCAGCGCGTGGGCTTGGTTGGCACAAAAGACGAGTGTCTTCTCGGCTTGGTTGATCTGGGACAGGAAGATTTCGACCCGCTTCTTCTCCCGCTCTTTGATCTCGATGGTCTTGTTGAAGTCGGTCTCGTCGTAAACGCGCCCTGCCTCGATCTCGCCTTCCACCACTTGGTCGTCGGGCGTCCAGCGATAGTAGTCCAAGGTGGTCTGGATTTGCTTCACACGGAACGGCGTGAGGAACCCGTCGTTGATGCCTTGCTTGAGCGAGTAGGTGAAGACCGGTTCGCCGAAATAGGCATAGGTGTCCACGTTGTCGCGGCGCTTCGGTGTGGCGGTGAGACCGAGCTGCACGGCGGGTGAGAAGTATTCGAGGATGTCTCGCCAGTTGCTCTCGTCGTTGGCCCCGCCGCGATGGCACTCGTCGATGATGATGAAATCGAAGAAGTCCGGCGCATACTCACCGAACCACGGAGTTGGCTCACCGTCTTCGCCCGGCGCGCCACTCATAAAGGTCTGGAAGATAGTGAAGAACAGGCTGCCGTTCTTCGGCACTTTGCCCTTTTTGCGGATGTCTTCGGGTGAGATGCGCACCATGGCGTCCTCGGGAAATGACGAGAACGCGTTGTAGGCCTGATTGGCCAAGACATTGCGGTCGGCGAGAAAGAGGATGCGCGGCCGGCGTGTCGGTTCGCGGCTCAAGTTCCACCGCGCATGGAAAAGTTTCCACGCGATCTGAAAAGCGATGAAGGTCTTGCCTGTTCCGGTCGCGAGCGTGAGGAGGATTCGGTCGCGGTCGTCCGCGATGGCTTCCATCACGCGCTCCACGGCGATGTCTTGGTAGTAGCGGCTGGGATGCGAGCCGCCCTTGTCCTCGAACGGCACGGCGGCAAAGCGGTCCCGCCAGGCGTTGGCTTGGGCAAAAGTCATCGCCCACAACTCTTCCGGCGACGGGTAGTTGGTGATTTCCCGCTCCTCGCCGGTCTCGATGTCGATGGCGTAGATGCCGCGACCGTTGGTGGCGTAGGTGAATCGCACCGCCAGCTTGCCCGCATAGTCTTTGGCCTGACCGACGCCTTCAGTCAGTTCTTCCGTGTCGGCCTTTGCTTCGACGACTCCTAGCTTGGTGTTGCGGTATTCGAGCACGTAATCCGCTTTGACCGGCTTGCCGCGCCTGCCCCTTCCCTCGATGCGTCCGGGCGAGATGAGATATTCGCGCCGGATACGGGAACCTTCGACCACACCCCAGCCGGCCGTCTTCAATGCGGGATCAATCAGCTCGGCTCTGGTGTCGGCTTCGTTCATGGCTTCTTCCTCCGCGGTTTTGGCGCGGGCTTGGGCAACTGCTTCACCGCCTGCTCAAAGGCCGCGTCCACCGGGCGCGGTTGCGCGTCCGCCAGCTTGCGGTAGCGCTCATACTCCAGTTCCGCCTTTGCTCTGGCCTGTTCGGCCGAAACCTTGCCGGCGTGATCCAGCAGCTTGCGGCCGGAGGCCTTCAGAAACTCATCCAGCTTCGCGATCCACTCCCGCATCGTCATCGGCTTGCGCTCAAGGGCCTGCAACTCCGCGTATTCAATGTAGAGATTCACGATGCGGTTGAGCACCTGGAGTTCGTCCTCGGTGAGATAGTTCTTGGCGATGACCGCGTCTTCTTTTCGAACCCAGCCGCCAGCCCGCGTGGTCAGCATCCCCATGAAGGGCTTTTCCGCATCCGCCCGCTGGTGGATGACCTCCGCTGCTGTCTGGCCGTGCGTGGCCCAGTGCATCTTGTTCTGCACGGTGGCGAAAAACTGCTGCGAGGCCTCCGCCGACGGATCGTAGTCCACGCTGGTGGCATAAATATCGAGGACCTTCTGGTAGAAGCGTCGCTCTGACGAGCGGATGTCGCGGATGCGCTCCAGCAGTTCATCGAAGTAATCGGTCTGCCCTTTGCCCGGCGGGTTCTTCAGCCGCTCGTCGTCCATGGTGAAGCCCTTCACGAGATATTCGCTCAAGCGCGCCGTGGCCCACTGCCGGAACTGCGTGCCGCGATGGCTGCGCACGCGGTAACCGACGGCCAGAATCACGGAAAGGCTGTAGTGCTCGATTTCGCGGGCGATCTGACGTTTGCCCTCGGATCGAACTATTCGATATTTTCGAATAGTTGCCGCCTCCTGCAGCTCTCCATCGGCGTAAATCTCTTTCAAATGGTGGTTTACGGTGTTGACACCGATCTCGAACAGCTCCGCCATCAGTTTCTGCGTCAGCCAGACCGTCTCGTTTTCGAACCGGCACTCGATCCGCGTGCGACCGTCTTCGGTCTGATAAAGGATGAGGCTGGAATTCGGTTCGCTCATAGGTTTCCGGAAAAGGCTTGGTGCAGCAGCGACTTCTTCAAAGCTTCCAGCGCGGCGAGCTTTTGTTCGTAGATGGAGGCGAGGCGTTGGGTTTCTTTCTGAAGCACATCTAGCGCAGCAACAATTTTTCGCTGCTCTGCCACAGGAGGAAGGTGAATTGGAAACTCTCGCACAGCGCCGACGTTTAAATTCCCTACACCTACGCCAGTGATGCTTGAGGCAGCTAGTTGCTTAACGGTGGACGAATTGAGGTAGTGCTTGAGGAAAGCATTCAGAAGATTCGACTTCGGTTTAATCAGCGTGAGGCTGACGAAAATGCTAAACTCGATATCTCGGTCGATAATGGCGGCTTCGCCATAGCTACCGACGCGTGTGTAAAGAATATCACCGATCTTTGGCTTGTTGTTTTTTGTCAGCGCACGATGTGTCGCCTCCGAAACACATTGGTAGCCACTCCAAATTACCTCGCCGTTTTTTACGTTCTTGGCCGAGAGGAATGGTATACCTTGCGCAACATATTCTGGTCGCTTCGCCACGCCACAGGTAATCAAGTCTGTCGCGTCTTCGAGCTTAGTTGGTATCCAGCCATTCCCGCCTTCGGTGAAGACGGAGTGAAGGTGGCTTTCGAAGAGGGCGCGGGCGTTTTGGAGGTTCTTTTCGGCGTTGGCTTTGGCGGTGGCGAGGCCCTCAAACGCTTCGTCGAGAACGCCGACGATCCGCTGCTGCTCGGGGATCGGGGGAACAGGGATCTCACAACTCTCAAGGAACTCCTTCGGCACGCGCTTATGCCCAACGGCTCCAGACATGCGGAGCGCGCCTTCTTGCCGAAAATCCTCGCGGGAAAGAAAATGAAAAAGCCACTCGTTGCTGACTATGCAATCCGGACGTAGCACAAAGAACTCACTCGATCCAAAACCAACGCCATTCTCGAGATCTTTGGCTATGCCCACCTTGCCGTTTTCAAAGCATGGCGTGATCTTGGCGAGCAGCACGTCCCCATCCGCGAAATACGTATAGCTCCCCACGACCTCGGAAAGTCGTTTGGTTTGTTTCGGCTCGGGATACTTCGTCGAGATGCCAAGGTCTTCCATTGGGACGAACGAGACCAATGCGTCGGGAGGAACTCTTTCACGCGCTTCGCTTTTCGGAGGCTTGATGATCGCGACCTCACCGATTCGTTTTCTTTCCCACCCATTGTTGATTTTAGTGCTCATGCGCGCTGGGGATTCTGCCTCCGGTGTTGGAGCCGGGCTTGGAACATGCGTTCGCGGAGTCCGCCTTGTTCGAGGAAATCTTTTTCGAGCCGGCGGAGTTGTTGGTCGAGGAGGTAGTTGGTCTGGTGGATCAAACAGATGGCGATGTTGGCGACGACTTCCGGCGGACGGGTCTCCACGAATTCCCGGTAAAGCTCGTAGGTCTGCGGCTCGCGGCGTCCGAGTTGCCGCACGAAGAGGGCTTCCTTCGAGTCTTTGTCCCAGAGGGCGTGCTCGCGCACGCGGAGGTAATCGCGGTAGTCGGCAAGGAGTTCCTCCAGGCTGGCGCGACCGACGCTGGTGAGCTTGATCTCGGTCTCCTTCGAGGTGAGCGAGGCTTTGCTGCCTTCGAGGATGTTCTGCTTACCCGAGCGCGCCGACTGGATCATCTGGTCAATGGTGCGGTCGCCCTTGGCGAGATACTTGTGGGCGAAGCGAAAGGTGAGGTCGTAGATGGCTTCGGCTTTTTGGTAGGAGAGGAGCGTCTGGTAGTCGCCGCGCGGGGGGATGATGGGATGGGAAGAAGGGGAATGATGGGAGGTATCGCGGCGGGGTGTGCCGCCGCTCGCATTCTTCGCATTGGTCCCATCGGATTTCATGCGAGCAGTTTGGCGATCTTTTGGAGGACTGCGGTGCTCTCGGTGTCGAGGGTGGTGATCTCTTCCATGATTTCCTGCGGGCTGCGGTGTGCGACAACTTCACCGCCGTTGGGATTCTTCACGGAAAGGTCGAAGGTCTCGGTATCGATGCCTGCCACATCGACGTTCCAGCTTTTGGGCGAGTCGGCGCGGGTCTTTTGCAATTTCACGAACTCGTCGAGGTCGTCGTCGTTGAGCGGGTTGGTTTTGCCGAGGTTGCGACCGGGGTCGAGTTGGTAGAACCAGACTTTGCGGGTGCTTTTGCCTTTCTCGAAGAAGAGGACGACGGTCTTCACGCCCGCGCCTTGGAAGGTGCCGCCGGGGCAGTCGAGCACGGTGTGGAGGTTGCACTCTTCGAGGAGCTTGCGGCGGAGGCTGACGGACGCGTTGTCGGTGTTGGAGAGGAAGGTGTTCTTGATGACGATGCCGGCGCGGCCGCCGGCTTTGAGCGCTTTGATGAAGTGCTGGAGGAAGAGGAAGGCGGTCTCGCCGGTGCGGATGGGGAAATTCTGCTGCACCTCGGCGCGCTCTTTGCCGCCGAAGGGCGGGTTGGCCAGGATGATGTCGAAGCGGTCTTTTTCCTGAATGTCGGCGAGGTTCTCGGCGAGGGTGTTGTTGTGGATGATGTTCGGCGCCTCGATCCCGTGAAGGATCATGTTCATGATGGCGATGACGTAAGCCAGGGACTTCTTTTCTTTGCCGTAGAAGGTGCGCTCTTGCAGGGCGCGGTCTTGGGCGGTGGTGCGCTTGGGGTTCTGCGCGCGGAGGTAGTCGAAGGCTTCGCAAAGGAAGCCGGCGGAGCCGACGGCGGGATCGCAGATGGTCTCGCCGAGCCGGGGCGCGGTGACGGCGACGATGGCGCGGATGAGCGGACGCGGGGTGTAATATTCGCCGCCGTTGCGGCCGGCGTTGCCCATGTTCTTGATTTTGACCTCGTAGAGGTGGGACAGCTCGTGCTTCTCGGCCTGTGAGCGGAAGCGGAGGGCGTCGATCTGGTCGATGATCTCGCGGAGGTTGTAGCCGCTGTGGATGCGGTTCTTAATCTCGCCGAAGATTTCGCCGATCTTGTATTCGATGGTGTTCGGCCCGGTGGCTTGCTGTTTGAAGCGGTGAAGGTAGGGAAAGAGCTTGGTGTTGACGAAGTCGACGAGGTCGTCGCCGGTCAGGGCGGCGTGATGGTCGAGCTTGCCGTCTTGGCCCTTCGGCGCGGCCCACGTCTCCCAGCGGTAGGCGGGTTCGAGGATGTAATTGTATTTCTTGCCTTCGAGCTTGGCCTCGGCGGCTTTGTCTTGCTCCAGACCGTCGAGGTATTTGAGGAAGAGCAACCAAGAGGTCTGCTCGGTGTAATCCAACTCGGTGGTGCAACCGGCCTCTTTGCGGAGGACGTCGTCGATGTTGCGGAAGGCTTGTTCGAACATGGGGTAAGGAAGAGCTGGACGCTGGCGCGGAAAGTATTCCCAAATCTGACCGGCGAGGCGAGAGCCAACAGAGAGCTTTTCGCGTCATAATCGGCAAGTTCCACGCGGGGAGAGGATTGCAAAGATGCGCGGTTGGTCTGTGCTTGACGCTAGGTGTCATGCATGCGGCTCGCTGAGCCGGCGGACGCGAGAAACAAAAGGCGGAAGCGTTGTGAGTGGGGATGCTCGCGGCGGGTCCGGAGGCCCAGCCCTACCATTCGTCGGCTACAAAGAAAGCAGCCATTCCGCCTTGCGGCGAAATGGCTGGTGTTTGGTTGCGCGTTGTCGGGTTAACCCCGGGGTTGGTTAATCGGGTATTACGACGGTATCGATCTCGTGGATGACACCGTTGCCGGCAGTCAGGTCCGTGGCGACAACCGTTGCGCCACCGAAGGTGACCTTTCCGTTCATCACCGCGATGGTAACTTCCTCGCCGTCGAGCGTCTTCACTTCGCCGGGTTTGACGTCAGCAGCTTTGACCCGTCCATTGATGACGTGCCCCTTGAGGATGGTCGCAAGTTTCATGCGGTTCTTAGGTTTGAGCAGGTCTTCGAGTTGGCCGGCCGGGAGCTTGGCAAATGCCTCGTTGGTCGGGGCGAATACGGTGAACGGGCCCTGTCCTTGAAGGGCAGAGACGAGTTCCGCCGCCTTGACCGCGGAGACAAACGTCGTCAGCTCTGGTTTGCTAGTGGCTGCAGCCACGATGTCGGGAGCTGTTTGATCTGCAGCGATGGCGCGCTGCGGTGCAATCATAGCAACCGCAAGAACGGCGGCCGCGATGGTGGTTGTGATGAGTATTTTCATGTGTGTTTGATGTTTCTCGATAGTTTCGAGGCGGTCATTCACGCATGTCTGCGGGGATACGGATATGGGGTGTTTCCATTACATCGGTCTCTCCGCCTTTTGACCGGGTGGCGGACGGAGTGGCATCCGCGGGTGTGCGGATGACGAAGCCCGGGGTGGGCATGGTCCCCGCGAGAAATGTTGTCGGAGGTTCCGGAGGCCTTGCCTTACCTGTCGTTGATGCTCTTAATGGGTGGCGCTACATGCGCTCGGGGGCTTCGACGCCGAGGAGGTCGAGGCCTTGCTTGAGGACGCGGGCGGTGGCTTCGCAGAGGACGAGGCGGGAATGCTGGGTGATGCCGTCGGATTTCAACACCGGGCAGGCTTCGTAGAAGGCGTGGAAGGCGTTGGCAGTCTCGAAGAGATAGTTGGCGAGGAGGTTGGGGCGGAACTCGTGGAGGACGGTGGGCACGGTTTCGCCGAACTGGAGGAGTTTCTTCGCGAGGTTCAACTCGGCGGGTTCGGTGAATGCGACGTCTTTGATGTCGCCCAAGTCCGCGCCGAGTTTGCGGAAGATGGATCGCACGCGCACGTAGGCGTTTTGCAGATACGGGGCGGTGTTGCCTTGGAGCGAGAGCATCTTCGACCATGAGAAAACGTAGTCGGTCATGCGGTGCTGGGAGAGTTCGGCGTATTTGACCGCGCCGAGGCCGACGATGCGGGCGATGCGGTCTTTTTCCTCCTCGGGCAGCTCGGGATTTTTCTCCTCGATCATGGCGCGGGCGCGGCTGACGGCTTCGTCGAGCAAATCGCGCAGGGGAACATTGTCGCCCGAGCGCGTTTTCATGAGTTTGTGGTCTTCGCCGAGGATGCTGCCGAAGGCGATGTGGGCAAGCGCGGTCGTTATGCCCATGCGTTGCGCGGCGGCGAAGACTTGCTGGAAGTGGAGTTGCTGCGGCGCGCCGGTGACATACCAGACGGCATGCGGGTCCCAACGCTCGATGCGGTATTCGATGGTGGCGAGATCGGTCGTGGCGTAGAGGAAGCCGCCGTCGCTTTTGCGGATGAGGCAGGGTTTGTCGGCCAGCGCGGGGATGTCGGGAAAGAAGATGCAGGCGGCGCCTTCGCTGATCTCGGCGGTCTTGGCGGCGAGGAGTTTTTCCACGAGCGGACCGAGGGCGGGATCGTAGAAGCTTTCGCCGAGCCGTTCGTCGAAGCGGATGCCGAGGCGGTCGTAGATGTCTTGGAATTCGGCCCAGGAGAGATCGACGAGCTGCTGCCAGATGGCGCGGTTTTCGGGATCGCCTTGCTGGAGTTTGACGAGTTCTTCGCGGGCCGCGCGATGGACTTCTTTGTCGGTCTGCTCGAGGGCGTTGACCTCGCGGTAAAGCCGCGTCATTTCCGCGACCGGGTCGCGCTCGAGGGCGGCGCGGTCGAGCATGTGTTTCCAGCCGTAGAGAACTTTGCCGAATTGCGTGCCCCAGTCGCCGAGATGGTTGTCGGTGACGACTTCGTGTCCGAGGAACCGGGCGATGCGCGCGAGGGCGTCGCCGAGGATGGTGCTGCGGATGTGGCCGACATGCATCGGCTTGGCGATGTTCGGCGAGCTAAAGTCGATGATGATGCGCTGCGGGTCGGCGGCTGCGGGGACTCCGCAACGGGCGTCGCCGGCGAGGGCGCGGATCTGCTGCGAGGTCCACTCGGGACGCAGGCGGAAGTTGAGAAAGCCGGGGCCGGCGATTTCCGGTTTGTCGCAAACGTCACCGGCATCGAATTTCTCGACGATCTGGGCGGCAAGTTGGCGGGGATTGGATTTGGCTTCTTTGGCGAGAACCATCGCGGCGTTGGCCTGGTAGTCGCCGAAGCGCGTGTCGGCGGCGGCAACGACTTCGCCGCGTTCGGATGGAAGTCCGCAGGCGGCGAGCGCCGCCCGCAGCCGCCGGGTCAGCACGGCTTGCGCAGTCTCGTTCATTCAGCGCTGGCTGCCGCGGCTGGTGAAGACTTGCAGGATGGCTTCGGCATCCGGCGCGGCGGCGAGTTCTTCGCGCACCTTGCGATCGTTGAGGAATTTGGCGATGGCCGCCAGCGTGCGGAGGTGGACTTGGAATTGGTCGCGGGGAACGACGAAAAGGACGATGAAGTGCACGAGCTCGTTGTCCAACGAGTCGAACTCGATGCCGGCGGGGGAGCGCCCGAAGGCGGCGACGACTTCGGTGACGTGTTCCGACGAGGCGTGCGGGATGGCGATGCCGAAGCCGATGCCGGTGCTCATCGTTTCCTCGCGCTGGCGCAGTGCGGCCAAAATGCTGTCGCGGTATTGTGATTCAATACCGTGCGTGGAAACCAGCAGGTCCACGATCTCAGTGATCGCCGGCCACCGCTCGGTCGCCTTCATCTCGGGAATTATCTGCCCGACCTTGAGCAAACTCGACAGGGTCATGCGCCTAGCACGCCAAGGTACCAACGCAACCACGTATAGCAAGATGGTTTTGACCGCAGAGAGGTCGCGACTGACAGCGCGCTCTCATGCTGTTAAACAACTCATGATGAAAGTGCTGCTCGCCACGGCGGAAATCGCTCCATGGGTGCATGAAGGCGCGACCGGCCTGGCGGCAGCGGGTTTGGCGCGCGCGCTGAAATCCACCGGAGTGCACGTGCGCGTGATCGTGCCGGATTATCCTGTCTTCACGGGACTGCGCGGGTTGACGCGGGGCAAAAAGCACCCGCTCAAACTTTCGTACAACGGCGCGCTACACCGCACGGCGTGGACCGAAGCGAAGATCGACGGGCTCGAGCTCTTGCTGGTCGAGAAACCGGAGTTCTTCGACCGCGCGGAGATTTACGGCGCGCCCGGCGAGACTTACGAGGACAACCTTGCGCGGTTCAGTTTTTTCGCCGAAGCGGTGATGGAAATCGCGGGCGCTTGGTCTGCCGATTTGATCCACGCGTGTGATTGGCCCGGCGCGCTGATGGCGGCTTTGCGCCGCAAGGATGTGCCGCCGGTGAGCGTCGGACTGCACAACTTGCTCTACCAAGGCGATTTTCCCACGGTGCAATTCCCGCAGACGGGGCTGGAGTGGAAAGATTTCGGGCCTTTCGAATTCTACGGCCGCGGCAACGCGGTCAAAGCCGGGTTGCTCACGGCTTCGGCAGTGGTCTTTCCCGGGGCACGCATGATGCACGCGGTGCAGACGCCCGGCGCGGGTTGCGGTCTGGAAGGCGTGGCGTCATCGGCGGCCCCGCGTTTGCACGGCATTCTGGCCGGGGCGGATTACGACGGGTGGTTCGATGCGCGCACGAAGGAAGCGCGGCGGCGCAAGACCGTTGTGCGCAAGGAATGGCTGGCCGCGATGAAGTTGAAGCCGCTCGAGGACGACGGTCTGCTTGCGATTTATCCGCTCGCGTTGAGCGGCGGGCGGGGGCTCGATCTTTTGCTGCCGGTGCTCGACCGGCTAATGGAGTTTCCTCTGCGTGTGGTCGTGCTCGGCACGCCGCCGCTGTCCATGGCGCCGACGTTGCAACTCCTCATGATGCGCCATCCCGGACAATTCATGATTCATGACGGAGATGACACGGCGGTGCTCCGGGCCGCGGCGGCGGCCGCTGATGCGTTGCTCGTGCCCGATGCGATCGAGCCGGGCGACACGCGTCTGCCCCAGGCGATGCGCGCGGGGGCGGTGCCGTTGGCCCAATCGCTGCCAGGACTCCACGAGATCGTGCAGAACTACGACGCGTCGAACAACACCGGCAACGGTCTGGTGTTTTACCGTCATGATCCCGAAGCACTGTGGGACACGTTCCGTCTCGCGCTGCAGCTGCGCAGCGTGGGTGCGTGGGATGGATTGACGGAACGCGCGGCGGCGATGGATTTTTCGTGGAGCGGTGTGGCGGGACGTTACGCCGCGTTGTTCAAACAACTCGTGCCGCATGCTTCCTGAACTGCGCTCGGAGATTCCCGGGCCGCGCTCGCGGGAACTGGGGCAACGCTTGCGGCGCGTGGAATCGCGCAATGTCACGCTGGTCAACGAGGCGTGGCCGGTTTTCTGGGAACGGGCCGAGGGCGTGAATGTGTGGGATGCGGACGGCAACCGCTTTCTGGATTTCACCTCGGGCTTCGGCGTGACGGGGTTGGGCCATTCCAACGCGCCGGTGCGCGAGGCATTGCTGGCACAGGCGCAACGACTCTCGCATGCGATGGGCGATGTGCATCCGGCCGAGGCGAAAGTGGAATTGTGCGAGACGCTTTCGCGGCTCACTTATGAACGTTGGGGGGCGGGGTGGGGCAAAGTGATCTTGGGCAACGCGGGATCGGATGCGATCGAAGCGGCGCTCAAGACGGCGCTGCTGCACAGCGGCAAACCGGGCGTGATCGTCTTCGAAGGTGCGTATCACGGTCTCGGCTACGGTGCGCTCGAGGCGAGTGCGCTGGACTTTTTCCGTCAGCCTTTCCGCGCGCAGCTCGGCAAGTTCGCCGTGGCCGTGCCGTATCCGTATTGCTACCGCTGTCCGCTCGGTCATGGCGGGGCTTTCGCGCTGGAGGGCGGTGAGTTTCCCAACTGCAGCACGGGATGTCTGGAGGAGTTGCGCAAGCGCATCCTGACGGAGATCAAACGCCGCGAGATCGGTGCGATCTTGGTCGAGCCGATCCAAGGCCGCGGCGGGGAGATTGTGCCGCCGAAGGATTTTCTGCGGCTACTGCGCCGCATCTGCGACGAGGAGAAAATCCTGCTTGTGGCGGATGAAATTTACACGGGCTTCAACCGCACGGGTCGCCTCTTTGCCTGCGAGCATTCGGAGGTCGTGCCGGACGTCATCTGCCTCGGCAAAGCGCTGACTTCGGGTTTCCCGCTCTCGGCCTGCGTGGGGCGCAGCGACGTGATGGATGCGTGGCCCGAGTCGGCGGGCGAGGCGCTGCACACGAGCACGTTTCTGGGGAATCCGCTCGGTTGCGCGATGGCGCTGGCCTCGTTGCGCGAGCACGAGAAGCCGGCAACGGCCGCACGCGCGCGCGAAGCCGGGCGATATCTTCGGGCCGCACTCCAAAAAATCCGCTCCCCGCGCATCGGGAATGTCCGTGGGGTCGGATTACTGATCGGCGTGGAGTTGGTCGATTCGACGGTTGCTCCTGATCCCGGGGCGGCCGCGCATGTCGTGCAGGAATCTTTGCGTCGCGGCTTGCTGCTGCTGGCCGGCGGCAGACACGGGAATGTGCTGTCGTTGACGCCGCCGTTTGCTCTTTCGACGGAGGAAGCGGATTTTCTCGGCGCGACCTTGGGCGAGATCCTGGCCGCCTACTGATTGCGCCAGTCGAGGGCGCCTTTTTTGATGGCGTAAATGTAGCCGAAGGTCAGCACGCTGATGAAACCGGCCATGCTCCAGAAGATGATGGAGCCGTGCTGCGCGAGAAATTCACGGTAAACGACGGCCCACGGATACATGAAGACGACTTCGATATCGAAAAGGATGAAGAGCATGGCCACGAGGTAGAACTTCACGCTGAACTTGGGCGCAGCCCCATCCCGCACGGGCATGCCGCATTCGTAGGCCATGTCTTTGGTCGGCGTGCGTTTGCCGACCCGGCCGAGCAGGAGACTGGAAATGAAGATGGCGACCGCCAGCCCCAAGGCCAGCAGGATGTGCAGGGCAAGGGGCAGGTATTGCTCGTTCAGCATGCCGCTACGTCAGCGTGCCGTGGTATCCACCGGTTCCAAGGCGTTCGCCAGAGAGGCCAAGCCACGGTATTTTTTGCCGGTTTTCTTGACCATGCCACGCGAGACGAGGTTTTGCAGCTTCTCGTAAGCACGCAGACGGAGCATCTCTTCTCCGCCGCTGGCGGCGTTGCGTTTGCGAAGTTTCTCGTGAACCAGATCGAAGAGCTGTTTGAATTCAAACGATGTTTTCTTGGACAAAACACTGACCAACTCCTCAGTGACCAGATCGGGCAGGCGACGCGAAAACGCGCTCTTTCTCTGTATCGGCATAGTTTCTGGAAAGTAGCAGGGAAAACAGACAAAGCCAGTAAAAAGTTCTGCCGCCGCACATTGCGAGTCTCAAAAAATGGACAATTGCGGGCTTTTCGGTGGTCGTGTTCTCAATTACCGTGCTTTGGGAGGCCGGGCATAACCTTTGACAATGCTCTACCCCCGCGCCAATTTTTCACACACAAAGAAATATGCCGCCACGCTCCGTCGATCCTGCCAACCCCGATCCGCGCCTGCGTGCCCGCCAAGAAGATGCTCTCAAGCATCTGCATGAGGCCGAGTACGCGCGTGTGCCCGCTTCTGTGGCCAGTCTGGCGGGAGGGCTTCGACTGTCCTTGGACGATGCCACCGAACTCGCTGCCGACCTCTCACGGGCCGGATTGGCGGAAACCACGGCATCGGCCGTCGAATTGACCCCGAACGGCCGTGAGCAGGCGCGGCAAATTATTCGCGCCCACCGGCTTTACGAAACCTATCTCGCCCATGAAACCGGCATCGCCACCGACGAGTGGCATCGCCGCGCCGATCAGGCCGAGCATCAGCTCACTTCGGAAGCTGTCGATGCGCTGGCCGACCGTCTGGGCCGACCGCGCTACGATCCGCACGGCGATCCGATTCCGACACGTGGGGGCACGCTCCCGCCCCGGAAGGGCTTCCCGTTGCTTGAAGCGCCGGAGGGGGCCGATCTGCTTGTGCTGCATCTCGAGGACGAACCGGAGGGTGTTTATCGCCGTGCGGCGGCGGCCGGTATTTTCGCCGGGTCGCGTTTGCGACTCCTTTCCCGTGACAAAGATTCGCTGCGCGTCGCGGTGGAGGACCGCGAGTGCAAGCTGTCGCTTGCCGTGGCCGGCTCGATCCAAGTGGAGTCCTGCGCTCCGACGCCGCCGGTGAGAAAACTCACTTCTCTCCGCCACGGCGAAGCTGCAAGGGTGGTCAATCTTTCGCCCGCCATTGTCGGAGGGGAACGTCGCCGCATGCTCGATTTGGGCCTTGTCCCCGGCACGCGCATCGAGCGTGATTTTGCCAGCATGCTGGGCAGTCCTGTCGCTTACCGGGTGCGCGGGGCGACGATCGCGCTGCGCAAGGAGCAGTCCGACCGGATCTTTGTGGAGGCTTGAACAATGTCGTCGTGCCCGCCATCCACCTGCGAGACGTGTGTCTCGGCCCGGGCCGAGTTGCGCCGGCTGGGGCTTAAACTCGGCCGCTGGGACCACATCGTCGCCCTGGCCGGTAATCCCAATGTCGGCAAAAGCACCGTCTTCAATCTCCTCACCGGACTCCGTCAGCACACCGGCAACTGGCCCGGCAAGACGGTGACGCGCGCCGAGGGGGCGTTCGACATCGACGGCAAGCGCTACAAGATCGTCGATCTGCCCGGCACCTACTCCCTGCTCGGCACGACGCCCGACGAGGAAGTGGCCCGCGAGTTCTTGCTGTTCGGCCGTCCCGACGTCACACTCGTCGTCGCCGATGCAACCTGTCTCGAGCGCAACTTTGTTCTTCTGCTGCAAATTCTCCAAATCACCAACCGGGTCGTCCTTTGTCTCAACTTGATGGA
>JBILDG010000097.1:0-6913 GCA_044352715.1 Chthoniobacterales bacterium
TTGCGGGCGGCAAAGATCGGACGCCGTGGCTCGCTCACGTGGAACGGCCGAAAGTTGACGAGCGAGATTGTCCGCGCCGAAGCCGATTCGGCCGTGCTGCGGGCGGGCGGTGTGCCCGAGGGAACGATTGTCGCGGGTGGAAAACAGGCGTGCGATCCGCACGAGCGCGGGCATGGTCCGTTGAGGGCGCACGAACTGATCATCATCGACATCTTTCCGCGCGACGCACGCACGGGCTTCTTTGGCGATCTCACCCGCACGGTTGTGCGCGGCCGTGCCTCTGAGGATCAGCGCCGGATGTGGCGGACGGTTTGCGCGGCGCAAAAGCTCGCCTTGGGAATGATCAAGCCCGGCGTCAAAGGCGCCGTCGTGCACAAAGCGGTGCAGAATTTTTTCACGACCCGCGGCTATGCCACCGAACGTCGGGACGGACGCTGGACGGGTTTTTTCCACGGCACCGGGCACGGTCTCGGCTTGGATTTGCATGAAGAGCCGCGCTTGGCTGCGACGACATTGCGCGCCGGGCAAGTCTTCACTGTCGAGCCGGGCCTTTATTATCCGGCGATTGGCGGCGCCCGCCACGAGGATGTCGTGGCAGTGACCAAGACCGGCTGTGAGCAGCTCGACCGCCTGCCGGTCCCGCTTGAGTTATAAAAATTTTCGAACGCGGTTGCGCATTTGCTGTCTTTGGAGATGATTTAACAGCCCATGAATATGTCCACCTACCTTTTGCTGATCGGTGTCCCCTTGATCCTCGGTCTCTACGCGCAGATGCGCGTTTCGGGAGCCTTCGGAAAATACAAAAAGGTTCGCGCCACCTCGAATGTGACCGGAGCCCAGGCCGCGCGTGAAATTCTCAATGCCGCCAAAATCCACGATGTGGAAGTGCGCGAGATCAACGACATGCTCGGCGACCATTACGACCCGATGCACAAGCGGCTTTGCTTGTCGTCCGATGTTTACAACTCGCCCAGCGTCGCCGCCCTGGGCATCGCCGCGCACGAGTGCGGCCACGCCATCCAACACGCGCGCGCTTATGCCCCGCTCAAGTGGCGCATGGCCGTGGTGCCCGTCACGCAAATCGCCTCGCAGATGCTGCCGTTTGTCATCATCGGCGGATTCCTTTTCGGTATCACGGGCCTGATCACGCTCGGTATTCTCTGCTACGCCGTGCTGGCTGTGTTTCAGTTGATCACGTTGCCGGTGGAGTTCGACGCCTCCAAGCGCGCCAAAGTTATCCTGCAGCAAATGGGCATGATCCAACCCGGTGGCGAGGCGGCCGGCGTGAACAGCGTGCTCAACGCCGCTGCTCTCACTTACGTCGCCGCTTTCGTGGCGGCTCTGGGCAACCTTGCCTACCTGATCTTGCTGCGCCGGCATGAGTAGGCGGGCCTTGGCCGCGCCCCCGGTGGCCCTGACGATCGCCGGGTCCGATAATTCCAGCGGCGCGGGCATCCAAGCCGACCTCAAAACTTTCGCGGCCCACGGCGTTTACGGCCTCACGGCAGTGACGTGTGTGGTGTCCGAAGTGCCCGGCCGCGTCGAGCATGTGCAGGCGGTGAAGCCCGAAGTCCTGCGCTCGCAGATCCGCCTTCTTTTCGATCACTACCCGGTCGCGGCGGTGAAGACGGGGATGCTCTACTCCCGCGCGCTTCTTCGCGTGGTCTCGGAGGAGTTGGCCGACCGTCTCGGCATGTTTCATCTCGTGGTGGACCCGGTCATGGTCGCCAGCAGCGGTGATCCGTTGCTCAAACCCGACGCCGTGCGCGCCTACGAGCAGGAACTCCTGCCGCTGGCCGATGTGATCACGCCGAATCTGGACGAAGCCGCTGTGTTGCTCGGGCACAAGATCAAGACACGGCGCGCCATGCATGACGCCGCCGCCGCGCTCCACCGCAAGTATGGCGCGGCGATCTTGTTGAAGGGCGGGCATTTGCCCGGCCGTGAAGCCGTCGATGTGCTTTGCGCTGGTGATGACATCGAAGAATTCACGCTCCCGCGTTTGGGCGGACGCGAGACGCACGGCACGGGTTGCACTTTGTCGGCGGCCGTTGCCGCGGGCCTGGCTCACGGCCGCGCCCTCCGCCGATCCGTGGCCGACGCCAAAAAGTATCTGCACCGGGCGATCGACCGACAGATTGCCTGGCGTCGAGGAAAGCGTACCATGGCCGCCCTGCAGCACTTTTCATCATGACCCTTCTTGTTGTCGGTGGCGGCGGGCGCGAACACGCGCTTGTCTGGAAACTCAAGCAATCCCCGCGCGTCAGCCGCGTGCTCTGTGCGCCCGGTAACGCGGGCACGGCGGCGCTGGCGGAAAACTTTCCCGTCAAGGCCACTGATCTCGACGCGATCGTCGAGTTGGCCCGGCGCGAGCGCGTGGATCTAGTCGTCGTGGGGCCGGATGATCCGCTGGCGGCCGGTCTGGTTGATCGTTTGCAGTCGGCAGGCATCCGCGCGTTCGGTCCGAAGGCCGCGGCCGCTCGCTTCGAGTCGTCGAAAAGTTTCGCCAAAGATTTCATGGTTCGCCACGGGATTCCCACGGCGCGCAGCGAGAAGTTCACGGACTTCGCCGCCGCCTGCGAATACGCACGCGGGCAAAAGTTCCCGCTGGTGGTCAAAGCCGACGGCCTCGCCTTGGGCAAAGGCGTGACCATCGCCGAGGATTACGCCACGGCGGAGAAAGCGCTGCGCGAATCCCTCGTCGATGGCGTTTTCGGAGATGCGGGCAAGACGGTGGTGATTGAGGAGTTTCTCGAGGGCCGCGAGTGTTCCATCCATGCGCTGATCGACGGCAAGTCGTGGCTGCTATTTCCCGATGCCCGCGACCACAAGCGTGCGTTGGATGGCGACCGTGGACCGAACACCGGCGGCATGGGAACGCTGAGTCCGTCGGGCCGCGTCGATGATGCCCTGCGCTCGCGGATTGAAAAAGAGGTTCTGGCCCCGTTTGTGCGAGGCTTGCAGGAGGACGGGTTGGACTTCCGTGGCATGCTGTTCCCCGGGCTGATGCTCACGGCGGATGGCCCAAAGGTGCTTGAGTTCAACGCACGCTTTGGCGATCCGGAAACGCAGGTGCTCTTGCCGCGTTTGCGCAGCGACCTTTTGGATTTGCTCGAAGCCACGATCGACGGGCGTTTGGACGCCGTGCGGGCGGAATGGGATGACCGCGCGGCGTGTTGTGTCGTGATGGCTTCGGGGGGTTATCCCGGCAAATACCAGACCGGGCACGTCATCAGCGGATTGGACGTCGCGGCCAAGCATGGCGTGCAAGTTTTCCATGCCGGCACTGCTTTGCGCGATGGTGCTGCTGTCACGGCGGGTGGTCGCGTGCTGGGAGTAACCTCGCTGGGGGATTCGTCGGCCAAGGCCGTGGCCTTCGCCTACGTGGGTGTGCGGTTGATAGGTTTTGAAAAAGCCGCTTATCGGACCGACATTGGGGCTTCCGATCCTGCATGAAAATTTCCGCCGCAATCCTGACGCTGTTTGCGTTGCCGATGGTTGTATTGGCCCGGGAGGCGGTCGACTCAGCAACCAACTCGCCGAAAGTTGCAGCAGCGGAGATTTCGCCGGCCGACCGTTTGCAATCGCTCGACGCGGGACAGATCCAGCAGGCGATTTCGGCGATACGTGAACGCCATGTCGAGGGGGCCAAGATCGACGACTCGGCGATGCAGCGGGCCACGTTGCAGGGGTTGCTGGAGAGTTTGGAACCCGGAGCCGACCTCATCGGCGACAAGGCCCCGACGGAAAAAGTTTCGCCTTTCCGCTCGGAGATTCTGGAGGGCGACATCGGTTATGTGCGTCTCGGATCATTGCAGACGGAAAACTTGGCGCAACTCGACGCGGCGCTGCAGGAGTTCACGGCCAAGAAAGTGCATGGCGTCGTGCTCGATTTGCGGGCCACGCCGGATTCGCAGAATTTCGAGCTGGCCGCGCAGGTCGCCGAACGTTTCGTGCCGAAAGGTGCCGCGGTTTTCAACCTTCGCCGCGCCGGCGCAGCGGAGCCGAAGATTTTCACCGCGGCCTCCGGCCCGCTTTTTCAAGGTGTGCTGGTGGTCGTCGTCGATGCCGGTCTCGGCGGGGCGGGCGAGGCCTTGGCCGCGACGTTGCGGCGTCATGCCCAAGCGATGCTCGTCGGCACGACGACGAGCGGACGTGCGGTCGAATTTGCGACGGTGCCGCTCGGCAGTGGACAAAATCTCCGCTTGGCCGTGGCGGCTGCACAGGTCGAGGGTGCGCCCGATCTTTATCCGAAAGGGATCCGGCCCGATTTGCTCGTTGAGCAGACGCCGGAGGATCGGGAGACGATCCTCGCGTTATCCTTGGAAAAAGGAGCGGGGGCCTTTGTTTTCGAGAAAGAACGCGCGCAACTCAACGAGGCCGCTTTGGTGGCCGGCACCAACCCGGAACTCGTGGCATCGCCGGAGACTTCGCCGGCTATCTTCGACCGGCCCCTTCAGCGCGCGGTCGATCTGGTGACGGCGATCCGTCTCTTCCGCAAGTAACGAAGGTCAGTTACCGAGCAACCCACGCAGCAATCCTCCGGCTGCTTCGACGGCCGCACCGGGAAGATCGGTGGCTGTTTCTACCGCGCCCTCGACTGGAGCCATGGCCAGCGCGGCAACGACACGTGTCGTCAAATCCTCTGTCGGAGCTGCGGGGGTGCCACCCACGTTCACCGGTGTCCAAAGGTAGCCTTGCTCCTCGTTGCGGAAGAGCGCCGGAACGAAGGCCCGCAACCAAGGTCTTCCCGCCAGAGCCACCCCGAGTTGAACGTTGGCACCAAGATTGTCCGGCGAGTAATGCCCGGCGCCGCGCACGGCCAGACCTCTCGAGGAAATTGCTTCGAGATTGGAAAATTCGACGCGCCCTTGAGTGTCGCGCACGAAATCGAAACGCAGCGTTTCCCACGGCATGGTATTCCAATTTTCTCCGGCGAAGAGGCCGGCCAATTTGACCAACTGCGGCACCGCTTTGGTTTGCGCCCCGCGGATGATCATTTGTCCGCGCAAGACACCGTTTTCGAGCGTGGCATTGCCCTCGGTTTTCCCGGTGAAATGATCGACCCAGCGCCAACCGGGCAGGGAGGCCAGATCGAGGTTTTGCCAAGTGAAATTGGCCGTCCACCAACCGCCGCCGTTGTGTTTCGCCTGACCGGTCAATGAACCGCCGTTGGGTTCGCTCACCGCAAACTCTTCGATCTGGAGCGTGTGACCGGTATGTTTGGCGCTGGCGCGCTCAAGCCGCAGCGGCGGGGACTCGGAAACGATCACCGTTCCGCCACGTGCCGCAAAATCCCATGTGCCATCTTTGTGCGTCGCCTGGAGCGGAACATCGCGCAGCGACCAAGCGGGGTTTTCCGCATGGCGGAAAGAAAATCGGGCGATGCTAAAATTCATGGTCGGCGTGCTGTCCGCGCGCGTGGTTGCTTGCCCGCGAGGCGTCTGCCAGACCAACTCCAACGACCCGGCCTCGATGTTGAGGGTGGGGCGGTTGGAATCGATGAGATCTTTCCACTCGATGGGCAGATTGATGTTGGCGGCGTCACACCGCGCAAAAGGAAGCTCTCCGCCTGAGATCCGCAGATTTCCGGCTCGCAAAATACCATTGCTCCAACCCACCTCATCGAGTCGGATGTCCGCACCGAGAATCTCTGCCAGTTTCCCGGCCAGATGATTTTTGAGCCAGAGATTGACCAGCGCTTCGCGGAATACCAGCGCCCCTCCGGCCAGCAAAATCATCACCGCGACCAGCGCCCCGAGAGCCTTCCACATTTTCACGGCCGCCAATAAACCACTGTTTGCCGGTGTTGGCCAGAGTCGCCGGGCTGTTTTCTGCTGTGCATCGAGCCGCCGAGTCGATTTATTCGCCCCATGCAGGTCAAATTCCGCCACGTTGCCGTGATCATTGCGGCGATTGCCTTGTCCGCGTGCAATGAGGAAAAGCAAAAACCCGCCGCCCCGACCTTCACCGTGCCCGTCGCTGCCCCCTTGCAGCAAAATGTGCCGGTCGTGCGCGAGTGGGTTGGTCTCCTTTATGGCATGGTCAATGCCGACATCCTTGCCCAAGTCAGCGGCTACCTCATTTCGCAGAATTATGTCGATGGCTCCCTCGTCAAAAAAGGCGACCTGCTTTTCCAGATCGACCCCCGGCCGTTCAAGGCCGCGCTCGATCAGGCGCAGGGGCAGTTCGAGCAAGCTCGCGCCGCCCTCATCCGCGACGAAGCCAATGCCAAGCGCGCCGTTGATCTGCTGACAAAAAATGTCATCAGCCGCGAGAAATACGACGACACCATCCAGGCTTTCGAGTCCAGCAAAGCCGCCGCTGCCGCCGCCCAAGCCGCGGTCGAGCAGGCTCGTCTCAATCTTGAATTCACCAGCATCACGGCACCGGTGGATGGCCTCGCCGGCATCGCCAAAGCCCAAGTCGGCAACTTGATCGGCCCGTCCTCCGGCACGCTCACCACCGTCACCATGGTGGACCCGATCAAAGCGAAATTTTTCGTCAGCGAGAACGAATACCTCAAATACATCAAACCCTACTTCGGCGATCCGCAGCACCTGCAGAAAATTTCTGAACGCGGCGGCCTGGGGCTTCAGATTGTGCTGAGCGACCGCACCGTGTATCCGCAGCCCGGTCGCCTTCTCGCGATCAACAATGCCGTGAGCCAAAACACCGGCTCGCTCGAGGCCGAAGCCGAGTTTCCCAACCCCGGCAATCTCCTCCGCGCCGGACAGTTCGCCCGCGTGCGCGGTGTCACGAGCTGGATCAAAGATGCGCTGCTGGTGCCGCAGCGTGCGATCAACGACCTCCAAGGCAAATCGCAAATTGCCGTCGTCGGGACGGACGGCAAAGTCGATCTGCGCATCGTCGAGACCGGCCCGACCTACGCCTCCATGCAAGTCATCACCAA
>JBILDG010000098.1:0-6895 GCA_044352715.1 Chthoniobacterales bacterium
TCAACGGCCTCCGCTCGATCCTCGGCAAAGGCCTCCTCGAATTCTGGACCGCGGAGTGCCCCGATGTGCTCTGCCTCCAAGAAATCAAAGCGAAGCCCGAGCAGGTCGCCGATGCAACGTGGCCGCGGGGCTTCACGCCGCATTGGAACAGTGCGCAAAAGCCCGGTTACTCGGGGGTGGCGGCCTTTACCAAAAAGAAACCCGCACGACACACGACAGGCATCGGCATCGACGATCACGACCGCGAGGGTCGCGTCGTCACGCTGGAATACGACGAGTTTTACCTCGTGAACGTCTATACGCCGAACTCCCAACGCGAACTCACACGCCTCGACTACCGCACCCAAGAATGGGAGCCTGCCTTCCGCGCTTATCTCAAAAAACTGGAAAAGAAAAAGCCGGTCATCCTCTGCGGCGACCTCAATGTCGCCCATACGGAACTCGACCTCGCCAACCCGAAGACCAACCGCCGCAACGCCGGTTTCACCGACGCGGAACGATCACAGTTCCAAGCACTGATCGACGACGGTTTCGTCGACACGTTCCGGCTCTTCACCCAAGGCAACGGACACTACACATGGTGGAGTTACATGAACAACGCCCGTCCACGGAACATCGGGTGGCGGATCGATTACTTCCTCGTTTCAGAGTCACTCGTGCCGCAGGTGCAAGCGGCCCGCATCCTGCCGCACGTGCCGGGCTCGGATCACTGCCCGGTCGTGCTGGAATTGAAGTAGGGGTGACCGGCGGGCAGGCCCTTCCGGCAAACAATCACGGAAACAACCCGCGGTCGCGTTTGGCCGCCAGCACCCTTTCGATGCCGATCGACATGGCCGCGGTACGCATGGACACTTGGCGCTCTTTCGCGCGCTTGATCACCGCGCTGAAAGCGGTGTCGAGAATACGGTAGAGGCGGTCGGTCATTTCAATATCCGTCCAAAACAGACTCTGCATGTCCTGCACCCATTCGAAATAGGATGTGATCACACCGCCCGCGTTGCAGAGAACATCGGGGATGACAAAGATTTCATCGCGCCGTTTCTCGAGAATTTCATCGGCCTCCGGTGTGGTCGGGCCGTTCGCCGCCTCGGCCAGCACGCGGCAGCGCAGGCGCCCAGCATTGCTCGCGTGAATGACCCGCTCGATGGCTGCCGGGACGAGAATATCGCAGGGCAACGACAAAAAATCATCCGAGCCAATGCGTTCACCCTGCGGGAAATCGATGAGCGTGCCATGCTCGGCGACATGCTGGTCGGCGGCACTAACGTCCAACCCCTTGGGATCGTAAAGGCACACGGTATGGTCGCTCAGTCCCGTGACTTTCATGCCCGACTTGTAGGCAAGCCCGCAGGCCGTGACGGAGCCAACGTTGCCGAAACCTTGGATCACGGCTGTGCACTTCGAGGGTTCGATATTAAGATGATCCAGCGCCCTCTCGATCAGAAACACCACGCCACGCCCGGTGGACTCGCGCCGACCGGAAACACCGCCGATGGACACGGGCTTGCCAGTGACGATTTCCGGCACGGCATGTCCTGCATGCACGGAATAGGTGTCCATAAACCATGCCATGACCTGCGCGTTCGTCCCCATGTCCGGCCCCATGATGTCGGTCCTCGGTCCGACAAACGGGATCATCTCCTGCATGTAGCGGCGGGATAGATTTTCCATTTCACGAGGAGAAAGTTTCAGCGGATCCACCGCCACCCCACCCTTCGCGCCTCCGTAGGGCAAACCGACGAGGGCGCATTTCCAACTCATCCACACGGCCAAAGCTGCCGATTCCCCCATGGTCAGAGCCGGGGCAAACCTCGTGCCGCCCTTGGTCGGGCCGATGCTCAAATGATGTTGCACACGGTAACCGTGGAAAACCTCCACCCGTCCGTCGTTCATTTCGAGCGGCAGGGAAACCGTCACCGCCCGCTTCGGGTGGATCAGGCGCTCGCGGTAATTCACGTCAATCTCAAGGTGATCGGCCAACACCTCGAACTGCCGCACAGCCATGCGGAAAACCGGGTCCGTCGAGTAGAGACTTTCCATATCAGAGGGATCGCTAAGGCTCAATTTGCAGGGAATCCTTCAGCCTGGCGAAAACTTTATCGCCGATGCCCGGCACGCGACGCAGATCTTCGACCGACTTGTAGGGTCGTGCTTCGACAATGCGCTCGGCCAAAACCTCCCCCACCCCCGGCAGGAGCATGATTTCCTCGATGGTCGCTGTGTTCGGGTCAATCGGCAGAACCGCAGGCATGCCGAAAGCTTCCTCCAGTTGGCGCTGGTCGGAACGGCGCTGTTCACGCAGCGCAACAAGACGTTGCGGGTCGGTTGCTGACCAGATCCCGCGTCGCACGATGGCCGCACCGAGCTCGAGATCGTCGATTTTTGCCTCGGCTGCGTCGGCCGAAAGGCCGTTTGGAGTGCTGCGCCGCACACCATAACTGCGGGCCAATCCATCTCCCACGAGCACCTCCCCGAGGTCGCGTCCATCGGTCAGCGTGATAAAGGCGTAAGTGCGTGGGTTAGCCGATCGTCCGGGCGCGGAAGCGAAAGCGGTGTGAACAGTGAACGGCTCGGCCAACAGCTTCTTAACTTCTTCCGCCGCTTGGCGCCCGAATCCGATCGTGATCCGGTGGTTGTCGATGCCGAAATAGGACGACTGATCACGCACGCGACGCTGATCGGTTTCGGTCAGCGCGGATGTTTCATTACAGTCGACATAGTAGAGCCGCAGCACGATTTCTTTGCCATCGGGCAGCTTGACCGGAAAGCTGTCGCCATCCGCCCAGTCTGCCTCGACGAGGCGGCATTGCTCGAATTTCTGCAATTCCTGCCCGCACGCGACAGAGGCCATGACGAGCGAAAGGAAGGCGAGAAGTCGCTCCATGTGTCCAAATTAGCACGGGGCCGACAGCGAGGCCAGCGGCGGATTGTTAACTGCGCCGACGGCGCAGCATGTACCCGGCCAGTCCCGCTCCCGCCAAGGCCAGGAGCGCGAAGGTGGATGGCTCGGGAACCGTGGTCAACAGGGGTTCACCCACCGTGATCATCACCGTTTGCGAATTGCTGAAATTCAGCAGCAAAGCATTGTCGCCGATGAAGCGGTCGGAATAAGCGTAGCCATAGGAACTGCCGTCGGAATTATCATAGAAATACGCTCCCCAGGGGTCGTAAAAACTCGCGTTGGTCGGCTGGGCTAAACTGAAGGCCACAGGGTCAAGCCAACCCCACCATTGGCCTGAGTAGTAGTCTTTGACTGGGCCGTCGCCGGCCGGGTCATTGACCGAGCTGCCAGCCAGACCCATCATGATTGCAGCATAGAAATCGTCGATGTAGAGATACTGCTGCTCGACAATGTTGCCGTCGGCCACGCCAGTGATGCCGCTGAAATCCTGGATGAAAGCAGCATAGGCCGCATTGGTGGAGTAAAAGGAACTCAAGAATGACGAGCTATCCGTTCCTTCGGGAGCCATCCGCATCAGCACATTAAGGTTTGTTGCGCCCGAACCTTGGGCAAAATAAGAGGCATTTGCCCAGCTGGCGTTGGTCACAACGAGCGGTGTGGTGGGGGTGTTAGTGGATCCAACAAAACCCGTCCCGTTGGTGCCGCCCCAGAAGGCCATTTTCATGTTGCCGTTGGTGAGCAACAATCCGTGGGTGTTGCCAATGCCGAGCGCAAATCCCGTGCCATCCAGTGCGCTGCTGTTTGTCACCACCCGACCATCAAACTCCGTCCACACCGCCATGGTGCCGTAGTTCGTGCCGTCTAAGGTATAGTTGATGCCATACTGTTTCTGAATCGAGGTGCGGGTCGGAGACGCCTCTCCAGCCTCTTTGTTCCAACCAATTTTGACGAGAGTATTGTCGGCCGCCAGCGAGTCCATGTAACTGTCCAGCGGAGCAAATTGGGTGGGCGTGGTGAGATTGCCATTGCCCAAAATGGAAACCAGTTGTCCCGCATTGTTCGTCACAAAATTCGGGTAGGTTCCACCGGAAGCGACACTCATGTTCTGCAGGTCATTGCGTACGGCTTGCGCGTTGAAATTCGTCATGCCGCTCACCTGACCGGAAACTGTGTTGCTCATGCGGTAGTTGAAAGAATACGCATCGATAAACGTGGAGTCGAAGTTGCCGGTTCCGGCCGTGACGTTTCCCTCGAAGAACTGGAAAGGAACCGTAGCGCCGATTGCCCCTTGAAACCGCGCGGGTCCGGACCAATTCGTGTAGGTGGAGTTGGTGTAAGTGATCCCCTCCCCGAATTGGCCGTAGGAAATATACATGCGGCTGCCCTGAAGATTATTGACCGTGACCGATGCAAGAGAGGCCAGACTGATCTGGTTCGTCGTGAGGATGGAATAATTCCCGAGCGAATCCTGCGCTCCCCAGCCAAAAGAACCGCTGCCGCCGCCGCCCGACAAATTGTAGCTGACATTGACATTGGTCGGTCCAAGGTTCCCGGCAGACCCTTGAAAATAAATAAAGTAATTCGACAAATTGACCCCGGAAGCACCGGTGAACTCGAAAGTAGCCGCTGGGGAGGACGACGCCAAATTGAGCAGCGCCAGAGCGGCGAGCAGGCTGTTGACGGCGGCTGAACGGAGCCACACGTTTTGGAAGTATGATGTCGTCATTGGAGTGAACACGTTCTCAACTCTTCGAGGGCGGTGATCAACTTCTAATTTCATTTTAGCGATTTTTTGTGGTGCCGCCTTGGCAGGAGCGATTTGGGCCTATAGTTTCCACATCCATGAACATGCCCCGCATTATTTTCTCTTTTGCCATCATTTTCGTTGTCCTCGGGATCGGCGCTTACCTGATCACCGGAGCAGAATCCTGGACCGCGCTCATCCCAGCCATCTTTGGCTTGCTTCTCGCTTTGGCCGGTGGCTTCTCGCTCAAAAGCCTCAAGCATGGAGGCCATGCCGCGGCCACGATCGGACTGCTCGGATTTCTCGGCACAGCCAAAAGTCTGACCAAAGTCCCCGCCCTGCTCTCAGGCGAACCGGTTGAGCGCGCAGCCGCCGCGGGTGTGCAGGCAGTCTTTGCTGTGCTCTGTCTTGTCTTCATCGGACTTTGCATTAAGTCGTTCATCGACGCGCGCCGCGGGCGCACGGAATACAAATCCTGATGTCCATCCACCGCTGCTGGGCGGAGGTCGATCACGCCGCGTTGCGACACAACGCGGCGGCAGTGCGCACGGCCATCGGCGACACGCGGGAGATTCTCGCCGTGGTCAAAGCGGATGGCTACGGCCACGGAGGAGCCGAAGTCGCGCGTACGCTGGCGCCTTTTGCGGCGCAATTCGGCGTGGCCACGCTCGCCGAAGCGCAAGCCATACGCGCGGCGGTTGCCGCCAAAGACATTCTGCTTTTGAGCCCCTGCTTGTCAGGCGAGCGCGAGGAGGCCGTCCGCGAGGGATTCCTTCCCGTTGTTTCCAGCACCGCCGAGGCCGAAGCCTACGCGCACCTGGCCGGCGACAGTCGGACGCGCATCCATCTGTGCCTCGACACCGGCATGGGGCGCATCGGCGTGTGGCAGGACGAAGCCGTCAAAACAGCGCAGGAAATCGCGGCAACCCGCGGCATCGAAGTCGAAAGTGTGTCCACCCATTTGCCGGTAGCCGACACCGACGCAGAGTTCACGGAAAACGAACTCCAAACTTGGATTCGGCTCGTTGCGGAACTGCGGAATGTTTTACCTGGAGCCAAATTCCACGCCCTCAACAGCGCGGCTTCGTTCAAATGGCCGGGCTTCGCGGCCGACCGTGTGCGCCCCGGCCTCGCGCTCTACGGCATCTCACCGTTGCCTGAGTTTCAGCAAAAACTACGTCCGGCCATGACGCTCAAAACACGTGTCACCCTCGTGCGCGATATCGGCCCCGGCCGCGGCATCAGCTACGGGCGCGACTTCATCACACCCCGGCCGACACGCGTCGCCACGACCGCCATCGGCTATGCCGACGGCTATCCGCGCCAGACATCGAACCGCGGAGCGCAAGTGCTTATCCGCGGACAACGTTGCCCGATCTTGGGGCGCATCACCATGGATCAACTGATGATCGACGTCAGCAACCTGCCGCGCGATGTCGCCGCCGGCGAGGAGGTTGTCCTTTTCGGGAAACAGGACGCGACGGAAATCACGGCCCAGGAAGTTGCTGCCTGGGCGGGCACGATCGTGTGGGATATCTTCACGCGCCTGGGACGTCGTGTGGTCTTGGAACACCGGAACCGGGATTAGCAGGGACGCACGATATTTTTCTCCGGCACCGGGTCCTCGAGAACGCCCCGCGCTTTTTTCCAAAGCAGAATCCCCTCGATCGCCAGCCAGATCGTGATGCCGAGAACGAGGCTGCCGACAGCGACCAGCAACCAGCTCCCTCCCTCGATCCACCGCCGCAGATCGATGGAAAGAGCCCATGAGGGCATCGCGAGCATGAAGACCATGGGAATCGCGGCGAAGAGAACCGGCAACCCGCGTCGCCGCAGCCAGAACGACACAACCATCAACGCCAAGCCGGCCAGCAGTTGGTTGATCGCTCCGAAAAGCGGCCAGAGGATCAAACCGCCGGTGCCGATGCTTTGCCACGTCCACTCACGACCCGGGGCGGGAAAGACCGCGAGCACGAAGGCGGTCGCCACGGCAAAGAAAGTGGCCCCATGCGTGGTGGTCAGCAGGTAAAGTGGGCTCAGGGAGAAACGCGCCCGCACCGTGCCGCGCTCAAATTCGGTGTCGTAGCCTTCCGCCGCCATGGCGCGCGGGGAAATGCTCCGCGCGAAAGTCGCCGCCAGCTCCTGCACCACATAACGCTGCAAGCGCGTGGCCGTGTCGAGCGTCGTCCCGGCAAAGCTGGCCACCAGCACGCCCATGATCGCCGTGGCCAGCGCATCGGGTATGCCGA
>JBILDG010000099.1:0-6846 GCA_044352715.1 Chthoniobacterales bacterium
GGTCAGCGATGGGATCGTTCGTGGTCATGCGGTTCAGGCTTTCTGAGTGACAGGCTTGGCACGGTCGGCGAAGGGCATGCCCAGTTCACCGAGAAGAGATTTGGCCTCGTCGTCTGTGCGGGCGGTAGTGACAATAGTCACGTCGAAGCCGATGTTGCGTTTGATTTTGTCGAGTTCTATTTCGGGAAAAATACTCTGATCACTCACACCGAGGGTGTAGTTGCCCTGGCCGTCGAAAGCGCGGGGCGAGATACCACGAAAGTCGCGAATCTTCGGCAGGGCTGTTTTGATGAGTCGCTCGAGAAATTCAAACATGATGCGACCGCGGAGGGTTACCTTGGCGCCGATGGGCTGGTCTTTGCGCAGCTTGAAGTTTGAAATGCTTTTCTTCGACTTCGTGCGAACCGGAGTCTGACCCGTGATGGTCTGTAATTCCTTCACGGCTATCTCAAGAGCCTCCTTGGTGTCCTGCGAGGAGCCAATCGACGTGTTGACGACGACTTTGTCCACGCGGGGCACCTGATGCGGATTCGTGTAGCCGTGCTTGGCCTTGAGGGCCGGGACAACGCGGCCCGTGTATTCTTTGTAAAGTTCGACTTCCATAGGTTACTTAGCCTTCGCCTTGGATTTGGGCTTGGCGGCCTCCTCTTTCTTGGCGGCTTCGATCCGCTTGACGTTTGATATATGAATCGGTCCCTCGCGCTCGACGATGGCACCATTCGGATGCTCTTGGGATTTGCGTGTGTGCTTTTTTATCATACGCACCCCCTCAATCAGCACCTGGTTTTTACCGCGTAGAACTTGAAGGACTTTGCCCTCGGCGCCGCGGTGGTTGCCGGTGATAACTTGGACAGTGTCGCCCTTATTGACATGTGTTTTGACGCGGTTCATAGCACCTCCGGAGCAAGGGACACGATCTTCATGAAGTTTTTTTCGCGCAGCTCCCGGGCTACAGGTCCAAAGATGCGAGTGCCGCGAGGATTGAGGTCTTTGTCGATGATGACAATGGCATTGTTGTCAAAGCGCAAAGCCGAACCATCCGGCCGCTTGAGCGGTTGGCGGGTGCGTACAATGACAGCGCGAACGACTTCGCCTTTTTTCACTGTCCCGCCAGCAGAGGCCTCTTTGACGTTGGCGGTAATGACATCGCCGACCGATGCGTAGAGCGATTTCTTGCCGATGACGCCGATCATGGTAGCCATGCGGGCGCCGGTATTGTCGGCAACATCAAGACGTGAACGTAACTGGATCATGGCGGCGTTTAGTGTTTGAGAACCTCGACGAGACGCCAGCGCTTATGCTTGCTGAGCGGGCGGGTTTCCATGATGAGAACTTTGTCGCCAATCTTGGCTTCGTTTTTTTCATCGTGGGCGTGAAATTTAGCGATTTGTTTGATGATCTTGCCGAAGCGTGCGTGCGGCACGCGGCTGACGGTGCGAACAACGACTGTCTTGTCCATTTTGTCCGAGACGACTTCGCCGACGAGGGTTTTGCGATGGCCGCGCGGTCGGGCCGTTGTGTTGGTGGCGGTGTCGCTCATGATTTGGCTGTTTTGATTTTTAGCGTCAGAAAAGTCTCCACCCGGGCCGCCTCGCGACGGAGAGCACGGATGAGAGATGGCTTTTCGAGTTGACCGCTCTGCTGTTGCAGGCGGAGGTTGAAAATCTCATGGCGCAATTCGCGTTTGCGACCACGGAGTTCATCCACGCTGAGTTCGGCAATTTCCTTAGTCTTCATGTTATCAAGCGGCGTGGTGGCGGGTAATGAACTTGGTGCGCACGGGAAGTTTGTTCGCGGCAAGGCGCAAGGACTCACGAGCGACGCTCTCGGGAACGCCGTCCAATTCGAAAAGAATGTTGCCCGGGCGAACCACGGCAACCCAATACTCGGGCGCGCCTTTACCTTTACCCATTCGGGTTTCCGGCGGACGAGCGGTGACTGATTTGTCCGGGAAAATTCGGATCCAGAGTTTGCCTTTGCGCTTCATGTTGCGGGTAAGTGCAACACGGGCAGCTTCGATTTGCACGTTGGTGATCCAGGCGCGCTCAAGGGTCTGGAGACCGAATTCACCAAAGTCGATGTTTGTATTGCGCGATGCGGTTCCCTTGCGGCTTCCCCGCTGGGACTTCCGGAACTTTACGCGTTTGGGCATCAAGGGCATGGCAGATATCTCCTAAAGGTTCAGGCAGTGACTGGTTGGGGCGCCTGTTTAGCTGGCGATTCCTCGCGGGTTTCTGTTTTGGTCGGGGCTTCTTCGACTTTGCAGATCCAGCATTTCACGCCCACAGTGCCGGCGACGGTTTTCGCTTCGGTGAAGCCATAATCAATCGGAGTGCGCATGGTGTGAAGAGGAACTTTACCCTCACGATACCATTCGGTGCGGGCGATCTCCGCGCCACCGAGGCGGCCAGAGCAGCGGATTTTGATACCGAGAGCACCCTGTTCCATGGCGATCTGCACGGCTTTTTTCATCGCGCGGCGGAAGGAAATACGGCGTTCGAGCTGGCCGGCGACGCTTTCAGCGACGAGCTGGGCGTCGATATCGGGGTTACGAATTTCTTGGATGTCGATCTTGACCTGCTTGTCACCGCTGATGGCGGAAACTTCTTTGGTCATGTTTTCTATTTCGGAGCCTTTGCGTCCGATGACCAAGCCGGGACGGGCAGTGAAGATGGTCACGCGGAGACTGTTCCAAGCACGCTCGATGACAATCTTTGAAACGGCAGCTTGGCGTAGCTTGTTTTTGAGGTAATCGCGGATTTTGAGATCGGCGTGCAGGTGCTCGGCAAACTCTTTGCGCGGGGCATACCACTTCGAGCCCCAGTCGCGTGAGATAGGGAGGCGGAAGCCGATCGGATGAACTTTTTGACCCATGATTGTTATTTGGTTTCCTCTGCGGAGGCCGATTGGGCAGCGGCAGGTTTGTCTGCTTTTTTGACCGGGGCCTTCTTGGCCGCAGGCTTCTTGGCGGAGGTTTTTTTCTTCGCGGTTGATTTCTGGTCGCGGGAAGGTACTTCGATCTCGTCAGTGACGATGATGCGGATATGGCTGGTACGTTTGCGAATCGGGCCGGCGCTACCACGAGCTTTCGGTTGGAAACGATTGAAAGTCGGCCCCTCGCCCACGACGGCTTCGCGAATGACGAGACGCTCGGCGCGTGCTTGGTGGTTGTTTTCGGCATTGGCCACCGCGCTCTTCAACGTCTTGGCCACGAGTCCGGCAGCCTTTTTCGGCGTGAAGGCAAGCAGATCGAGGGCCTGCTGCACGGGCAGTCCCTGAATCTCACGCGTCACCTCCCGCGCTTTGAAAGCTGAGATGCGAGCGAATCGGTAGATCGATCTGGTTTCCATTTTGTTAAATTTTTCTGTGTTTGGTTTTATCGGCGGGCATCCACCCTAAGGCGGTCCCCTGCTTGAATTTGGTTTTCTTCAGACACGAGATTCTGAACAACTGCCCCGCTTAAACGGTCACGCACATCGATAATGCGAACCTCACCGATGCGACGGTTATCGCGCCACACTTGGAAAGGCATGCCAACTCGGACACCCGCATTTCTGCCGATATTGGCCACCACCAAAGCAAAGTCTGGTTTGACCTCGACGACAGAAGCATCTGTCAGCGTGGGGCCTGCGGAGGAAGGCTCGAGTTCGTCTGATCCGAGACCAAGAAGGCGATCGGCCGTGCGCAGTTCTTTTTCCAGTAAAGCACGTAATTCAGGGTCGGCATTTTCGGCTGTTTTCATGAACGCTTGCACTCCTTCAGCAAGGGCAAGCATGCGTTCGAGTAAAAGAGCGTTTTCTTTTTGCAGCACCGCAAGCTCATTGGTCTCAGCAAGAAGTCGTTCCTCTAATTTTTTTTGGTCTCCGTAACTCGGCGCCAGGGCATCAAACTTGACTTGCAAGTCTTCTGCTTGCCTCTTGAAAATTTCGGCTTCGCTGTTGGCGAGCGCCAAGCTTTCGGTGAGGTTGCGAATGGCTTCACGCGTTAGCAATAGTTGTTCGTTGAGATGCGCCATTGTGGCGGCATCTCCCGAAACTGTGTCTGTCAAAGAACGGAGGCTTTGAGCGGAGGCAAATCCGGCGAGGGTGATCGTAAGACACCCGGCCAGGACAAGCCTGCCGATCGAGGCCACGTTTATTTCGTCACCTTCGCCGTATGCGATCCGTGTTTCTTGAAGATGCGCGTGGGCGAGAATTCGCCGAGCTTGTGCCCGACCATGTTCTCAGTAACGAAAACTGAATTGAAAATTTTCCCGTTGTGCACAAGGAAAGTGTGCCCGACGAAGTCCGGTGTGATCATCGAACGGCGCGACCAGGTTTTAATCGGCTTTTTCTGGCCACCCTCGTTTATGCGATCGATTTTTTCGAGAAGATGGTCCTCGACGAACGGGCCTTTTTTGAGAGATCTACCCATGGTTTACTTCTTCTTGCGGCGCTCCACGATGAAGCGGTCGGATGGTTTGTGTTTCTTGCGGGTTTTGAAACCTTTGGCGAGTTGACCCCACGGGCTGACCGGGTGCTGGCGTCCACCGCCACCCTTGCTTTTACCGTTGCCGCCACCCATCGGGTGATCGATCGGGTTCATAACCATGCCGCGCACGGTTGGTCGAACGCCAAGCCAGCGCGAGCGACCGGCTTTGCCGCTGGATACGTTCATGTGATCGGAATTTCCAACCTGCCCCATCGTAGCGTAACACTTGCCATTGAGTTTGCGGATCTCGCCGGAGGGCATTTTCACGAGAGCATAGCCGGCTTCAAAGTTGTTGAGAAACGCCTGTTGACCGGCACTGCGGGCAACTTGGCCACCTCGACCCGGCACGATCTCGATGTTGTGAATGGCGGAGCCGGGTGGAATTTTTTCGAGCGGAAGAGCGTTGCCGACTTGCGGGGCTGCTTCGGGGCCGGCTGTAACTTTCATACCAACTTTCAAACCGTCGGGAGCCAAAATGTAGGCTTTTTCACCGTCGGGATACTGCAGGAGCGCAATGCGTGCGGTGCGGTTGGGGTCGTATTCAATCGCAATGACTTCCGCGCCGGCACCGTGCTTGCGTCGCTTGAAATCAATCAGGCGCAATTTCCGCTTGTGTCCGCCACCGATATGTCGACATGTGAGCCGGCCTTGATTGTTGCGTCCACCCGTGCGTTTGCGGGTGGTAAGAAGGCTCTTCTCGGGCTTTTTCTTGGTGATCTCCTCGAAGGTCGGGAGAACCTTGAAGCGGGAAGCGGGCGTGAGCGGACGGAAAGTTTTAAGTGCCATGACGTTTGAGCAGGTTAGACGAGATCAAGTTTTTCACCCTCTTTGAGCGTGACGATGGCTTTCTTCCAATGCGGGCGTCGCCCGAAATCAGGACGGCGCTCACGCTTTTTTTTGCCGGCGTAATTGGCCGTGTTGACCGAAACGACTTTTTTCTGGAAGAGGCTTTCGATCGCCTGCTTGATCTCTAGCTTGTTGGCCGCAGGATTAACCTCGAAAACATATTTGTTTCCCTTGTCGGTCAAGAGAGTTGCTTTTTCGGTCAGGCGGACGGTGCGAATAATATCAAAGGGCTCTTTCATGCTGCCGTCCTTTCAGAGATTTTGTTGAGTGCTTCACCCGTGAGCAGGATTTTATCGAAAGCAAGCAGGTGCTCGGCATTAACATCAGACGCCGCCATGAGCAGGACATGCCCGAGGTTACGGGCTGCCCGGCAGGTGGTTTCATCAAATGAGGGCGAAACGATAAGAACCTTGCGGGCGTCCTTGGCGTTTTTCTCGACATAGGACAAAAACTTGGCCGTTTTGCCATCGGGAATCGAAGGCGCTTCTACCAGCAAAACATCGCCGGAAAGAATCCGTGAGCTCAGAGCTTTGCGCAAAGCCAGACGGCGAACTGATTTGGGTGTCTTTTTCGAGTAATCACGGGGCTTGGGTCCGAAGACGACGCCACCTCCGCGCCAGATTGGCGAAGATTTGTAACCGGCACGAGCGCGTCCAGTGCCTTTTTGGCGCCAAGGTTTGGCACCTGAAAGATTTACTTCGGCTTTGGTCTTCGTATTGGCGGAACCCGACCGACGATTGGCACGCAGTGCGACAACCACGTCGTGAACCGCTTGCGTTCCTTTGCCGTTCTCAATGATGGCGATGTTTGCTTTTTTGGCCTCTTCGACCGTTAAAACTTTAGCACTCATGGTTTACTTCTTTTGGGCGGCGGATTTCTTTTTAGCTGGTCGAACCACCACATAAGTTCCTTTGGCCCCCGGAACAGCCCCGCTTACAAGGATAAGCCCGTCCTCTTCGCGCACTTGCACGACTTGAAGATTTTGCACCGTCACTCGCTCGTCGCCCATGTGGCCAGGCATACCCATATTTTTCCACACGCGACCGGGAGTTGAGCGGTTGCCGATGGCACCAGTCCTGCGGTGCATCATCGAACCATGGCTGGCCGGTTGGCCCTGAAAGTTGTGTTTGCGCATTACGCCTTGGAAACCTTTTCCTTTCGACTGACCAATAACGTCTACGAACTGCCCGACTTCGAATGTCGCGAGGGCCAGATCCATTCCAGCCTCCCCGCTGGCTCCGCGAAATTCACGGATGAAACGTTTCGGGGTTGCCGAGGTTTTGGCGAAATGACCGGCTTGCGCCTTGGAAACACGTGATTGCTTTTGGTCGTCGAAGCCGACTTGCAGCGCAGTGTATCCGTCGGTTTCAGGTGATTTGACCTGAAGAACCTTGTTTCCCGCAGCGGCAATGACTGTGACCGGGGTGGAACGGCCTTTGTCGTCATAGACGCGGGTCATGCCGATTTTTTTTCCAAGTAATCCTAAGCTCATGGCCGCTACTAAATCTGGATGTTGATGTCCACGCCGGC
>JBILDG010000100.1:0-6798 GCA_044352715.1 Chthoniobacterales bacterium
TTTGACGCGGTTGCTGGGTGGTTCCGGTAAAAACGTGATTACCGGCATCGGGGATGACTGTGCGGTCGTGCGCGGGCCGGCGGGTGGGCGGTTGCTTTTGCTGAAGACCGATTGCGTCGTGGAAGGACGGCATTTTTTGGAGAGTCATCCTGCGGGGGCTATCGGCTGGAAAGCAGCGTGCCGGGCGGTGAGCGATATGGCGGCCTGCGGGGGTGAGCCCGTTTCGGCCTTGGTGACTTGTGTGATCCGCCCGGAGCAAAGCGGACGCTGGCTTGATGCGCTCTATCGCGGGATCGCGAAAGCCGGGAGGGAGTTCGGTTTCAATGTGGTCGGCGGCGAGTTGGCGCGAACTGATGGACCTGCCGTGATCAGCGTGTCCATGACCGGCGAGGTCGAGCCCGAGATGTATGTTGGCCGCGGCGGCGGTCGTCCGGGCGATCTCTTGTATGTCACCGGCGTCCTGGGCGGTTCATTAAAAGCGGGTTGGCATCTGCGTTTCCGGCCGCGTTTGCCCGAGGCGCGTTGGCTGGCGGGAAAGTTTCGCCTGCGCGCGTTGATGGATCTGAGCGATGGATTGGCCGCGGATTTGCCGCGGCTGGCCCGGGCCAGCGGGGCCGGCTTTGTGTTGGACCAGTCTTCAGTTCCTCGCCGGAGAGGCGCCACATTGAAACAAGCGCTGGGTGACGGCGAGGATTTCGAATTGCTCTTCGCGCTGGCGCCATCGGACGCAGCTGCTTTGCAGAAAGCTTGGTCGAGGCGTTGGCCCGCGCTCCGCCTGACGTGTATCGGGCGTTTGGAGCTGCCTTCGGTGCACGTCGGGTTGGATCGCGTGCGGGGGTTCGATCATTTTGCCCCATGAGCGTGGAGGCTTTTATTTTCGACATTGGGAATGTTCTGGTGCGTTTTGATTACGCGCGGGCAAATCGCGCTATGAGGAGTATGGGGGCGGGAGAACCCGACATGGCTGCGCTGGAGTTGCTGGCCAAGAATTATGAAAGGGGCGGCGTCACGCGGGCGGATTTTCTCCGGCAGCTTGCGGATATTTTCCAACACGGCGGCACAAGCGATGAACTCGTCCGCGCATGGCAGGATATTTTCGAGCCGAACCTTCCGATGTGGGAGTTCGTGGAGAGGCTTCACGGATCGTATCCTCTCTACCTGCTGTCGAATACGAATTGTCTGCAGCACGACTTCATCCAGGCGGAATACCGCATCTTCGAAAAATTCTCCGATGGTGTCTTTTCCTATCGCGCCGGCATGCTGAAACCGGAGCCGGAAATTTTCGAGTTGGCCATCCGTCAATTCAACGTGCGCCCGGCAGCGACGGTTTACATCGACGACTTGGCGCCAAACGTCGAAGCGGCTCGGGCCGCAGGGTTGCGGGCTTTTCTTTACCACCCGGATGCGCACGATGGATTTTTGTCCGGGATGCGGGCAATGGGCGTGCAATCCGTTTGACTTGCGTTGCGGCGTATTTACCCTCGCGCCCAGTGAAAGTGACGTTTGCCCAACTGGAGGAAATTTATAACCGTCCGTTCTTCGACCTGATTCAAGACGCCCGTCAGGTTCATAAAAAACACTGGCCTGAGCACGAGGTGCAGCTTTGCACGTTGCTGAGCATCAAAACCGGAGCCTGCAGCGAGGATTGCGGCTACTGCTCGCAGAGTGCGCACCACAACACGGATCTCAAGCCGCAACCGCTCATGAGCACGGAGGAGATTCTGCCCCATGCCCGTGCGGCCAAGGAAAACGGATCGACTCGTTTCTGCATGGGCGCGGCCTGGAAGGGCGTGCGCGATGGTGACCGCCGTTTCGAGTCGGTTCTCGAAACGATCCGCGAAGTCAGCAAGCTCGGCATGGAAGTCTGCGTCACGCTCGGGCAGCTCAACGATGCCGAGGCTAAGAAACTCAAAGAAGCCGGGGTCACCGCCTACAACCACAACATCGACACCTCCCCGGAATACTACCCGAACATTGTTTCAACCCACACTTTCGAGGATCGGCTCAACACCATCGGCTCGGTGCAACGCGCCGGCATGTCGGTTTGCTGCGGCGGGATCCTTGGGCTGGGTGAGACGGTGAATGACCGCCTCCGCATGCTGGAGGTCCTGGCCAATTTCGATCCGCCGCCGGAGAGCGTGCCGATCAACTGCCTGGTCGCCGTCGAGGGCACGCCGCTGGAAGACGCCGAGCCGGTGAAAATTTTCGAATTGGTCCGCATGATCGCCACGGCGCGGATTATCTTGCCTCTCTCGAAGATCCGTCTTTCGGCCGGACGCACGTCACTCACCAAAGAAGGTCAAGCGATGTGCCTCTTTGCGGGGGCCAACTCGATTTTCTACGGCGACAAGCTGCTGACCACGCCGAACCCCGAATCAAACGAGGATTTGGATCTTCTTTCGACGCTGAATCTCCAACCGCTGGCTCCTCATTCACCAACGTCCGTGCCTGTCGCCTGATCTGGCTTTTCAGCGGATAATTCCGCGTCGGCTGGACTGGATAAAATCGCAGAGTTCTTTGATTTCCGGTGTGGTCGCGATTTCCTGCCGGATCGTCTCGACAGCCTGCTTCACGTTCAGCTTGCCCCGGTAGAGAATGCGGTAGGCTTCTTTGAGGGCGCGGAGGGTTTCGGGGGTGAAGCCGGCCCTTTCCAGGCCGACTTGGTTGACTCCCCGCACTTCGGCAGGGTTGCCATCGGCAATGAAAAACGGTGGAACGTCCTGCACGATTTTCGAGCAGCCGCCCGTGATGGCGTGGCGGCCGACGCGGCAGAACTGATGGATCGCGGTGAGTCCGCCAATCACGGCGTGATCGCCGACTTCGACGTGTCCGGCGAGAGTGCCATTGTTTGAAAAAATGACTTTGTCGCCGACGATGCAGTCGTGGGCGATGTGCGAGTAGGCCAGAAAGTTGCCGCCATTTCCGATGATTGTTTTGGTGCCCGGAAGTGTCCCGCGGTTGACGGTGCAGAATTCACGGAAGGTATTGCCGTCACCGATTTCCAGAAAAGTCGGCTCGCCATCGTATTTGAGGTCTTGGGTGCGCTGGCCGATGGAGCAGTAGGCGTAGAAAAAATTGCCCCGTCCGACGGTGGTGGGGCCCATGACCGTGACATGATGTTGCAGCTCGGTGTCCTGACCGATGGAGACTTGCGGGCCGATGAGGCAATACGGACCGATGCGGGCTCCGGAGTGCACCTCGGCCGCCGGATCGACGATGGCGGTGGGATGAATCATTCCGAGACGAGGCCGAAGAGGAGGTTGCCTTCGCTGACGATATCGCCGTTGACGGTGCAAGAGCAGGCGGCACGGGCCATCGTTTTGCGCGAGCGGGTGAGTTCGCAGTGGATGAAGAGTGTGTCGCCTGGAAAGACCGGTTTGCGGAACTTCACTTCGTCGGCACTCATAAAGTAGCCGATTTTGCCGGAGTTCTGGGTGTTGAGCATCATGAGGATGCTGGCCACTTGGGCCATCGCTTCCACTTGAAGAACGCCGGGCATGACGGGATGTCCGGGGAAGTGGCCTTGGAAGAAGGGTTCGTTGATCGTGACCGATTTAACGCCGGTGCACTTCGTGTCGCCTTCAAAGGCGACGATGCGGTCCACCATGAGGAAGGGATAGCGATGCGGGAGAATTTTCATGATCTCCGTGGTTGGGAGGACGCGTTCGCCCACGGGCAGTTTGGCCGGCGGGATCATGGCCATCATGGTCGCGTGTTGCTTGGCGATGGCGACGGCGAGCTCGGTATTGGGGCCGTGGCCCGGTCGAACGGCGACGACATGACCGAGCAAGGGGCGTCCGACGAGCGTGAGGTCACCGATGATGTCGAGGATCTTGTGGCGGACAAACTCATCGGGGAAACGCAGGGGCTCTTTGCTCAGGACGGACTCGTCGCGGATGACGATGGCGTTTTCGAGGCTGCCGCCGCGGATAAGTCCTTTCTCCATGAGGGGCTCGACATCCTCGTAGTGCACGAAGGTGCGGGCGGGGGCGATCTCCTTTTCGTAAACGGACGGCGTGATTTCGAGGCTGAGATATTGGGTGAAGGAACCGTTCGGTCCGGCCTGCGTGCAAGAGACGCGGAATTTGCTGTCCGGCAGGATGACCATGATCGAGCCGTTCTTGGTATGCACGGCGACGGGTTCGCGGATTTCGCAGAAGCGTCGTGGTTCATCCTGCTCGACGATGCCGGCTTTTTTGATGAGAGCAACGTAGGGTGCGGCGCTGCCGTCGCCGATGGGCGGTTCGTTGGCGTCCATCTCGATGAGGGCATTGTCCACACCGAGCCCGGTCAAGGCCGAGAGGATGTGCTCGACGGTGTGGACTTTCACGTTGCCTTCAACCAGCGTGGTGGCCCGCTCGACGGTGCGGACGTTGGAGGCGAGGGCGTCCACGGTCGGCTGGTCTTTGAGATCGGTGCGGCGGAATTTGAAGCCGTGGTTGGCCGGTGCCGGGTGGATGGTCAGGGTGACGGTTTCGCCGGTGTGGAGCGAGACGCCGGCCAAGGAAGCGGACGCGGCAAGGGTGTGTTGCTTTTCCATGAAAGAGTGGGCTTTGGGTCGTCAGGCGGTGAGGCAGCCGTCGCTCATCGGGATTTGCCGGGATGCGACAGCGGCGGCCTCGGGGCTGTGGGTGACGATTATTAAAGTGGCGAGGCGTTGGGTGGCAATCTTTTGGAACAGATCGAGGATGCGCATGGCATTGTCCGAATCGAGGTTACCGGTGGGTTCATCCGCTAAGAGCAAAGCCGGCCGGTGCACAAGGGCCCGGGCGATCGCGGCTCGCTGCATTTCTCCGCCGCTCATTTGGTGAGGGAAGGCTCCGGTCCGATGGCCGAGACCGACGAGATCGAGCATTTCCATCGCTCGGGCCCGCGCTTGGCGCGCCGTGTCCCCGCGCAGAAGCAGGGGAAGCTCGACGTTTTCCAACGCGGTCATGGCAGGAAGAAGGTTGAAAAATTGGAAGACGATGCCGAGCCGTTCGCGCCGGTAGGCGGTTAGCTCCGTCTCCGCGGCGCGGTGGAGCGGGAGACCGTCGACCGTGATTTCACCCGAAGTCGGCTGGTCGAGGCCGCCGAGGAGATTCAGAAGGGTGCTTTTGCCACAGCCGCTCGGGCCGGTGACGGCGGCAAAGGTGAAGGGCTCGATTGCCAAGCTCACATCGCGCAAAGCGTGCACTTCGCCGGCCGGCGAGGGATAAATGCGGGAGACATGGTCGAGACGGATCATCGAGAACCAGAGAGTTTCCGTTCCGCCCGATGCGCGCAAGACAACTTCCGCGTGGTGGCGGAGGGGGATGATTGGATCGTGGTGGACAAACCGGCGGGTTTGCTGACGCATCCGACGCGGCCGGATGGCGCGCCGACCTTGTGGGACGGACTGCGGCAGTTGCTGGCTTACGAGTTGGCGAACCGCGGTCAGCTGTCGATCATCACGCGGCTGGATCGTGAGACGAGCGGGCTGGTGTTGCTGGCGCTGACCCCGGAGCGAGCGCGGTCCTTCGGCTTGGCGATGCAGCGGGGAGCGATCGGTAAAGAATACATGGCCGTCGTGCGGGGGTGGCCGGAGTGGGACGAGACAAGGATTGATGCGCCGATCATTCGGCAGGGCGAAGTGCACGAGTCGCCGGTGTGGTTGAAGCGTTGTGTCGATGCGCGCGGAGCGGCTTCGGTGACCGATGCGGTTGTTGAGAGGCGCTTCGAGCGTGACGGAAAAAAGTTCGCGCTCGTGCGGGCCAAACCTCGAACAGGCCGTACACACCAAATCCGCGTACACCTGGCGCACGTAGGTCATCCGTTGGTCGGTGATAAAATCTACGGCCTCCGCGAGGGTGGGGCTTATCTGGAGTTCATCGAGACGGGTTGGACGGCGAAGTTGGCGGAGGAGTTGCTGTTGCCGCGGCATGCCTTGCATGCTTGCGATCTGGAGTTTCCGGCAGGTGATGGACTGCGGCACGTGGAGTGTGGCTTGCCGACGGATTTGCAGGGGTTCATGGCCGGCTGAGGGGCTTGATTTGTCGCGTGAACCGCCAACTTTCTGTGCTATGGTTTGCCGCTTATGGCTGATTACTTGCGGATTGCCGGCATTCTTCTCGAAGTTCTGCTGCTTTTTAACCTGATCATCATCGCGCACGAGTTGGGGCATTTTGTGGCGGCGCGCTGGCGCGGGTTGGTGGTGGAGAAGTTTGGTGTCTGGTTCGGCAAACCGCTCTGGAAAAAGACCATCGGCGGCGTGGAATACAGCTTGGGTTCGATTCCGGCGGGTGGATTTGTGGCGTTGCCGCAGCTGGCGCCCATGGAGGCAGTGGAGGGCGACAGCAAGCATGACCGCGCTTCGCTTCCGCCGGTCTCTGTGATGGATAAAATCATCGTGGCCATTTCCGGGCCGCTGGCCAGCATGACCCTCGCTTTACTTTGTGCCGTGATCGTTTGGTTTGTCGGTCGCCCGGTCAGCGAGGCCGAATCAACCACGGTGATCGGTTATGTGCTTCCCGACGGTCCGGCGGCCCGGGCCGGGTTGGAGCCGGGCGATCGCATCCTCGAGGTGAATAATCAACCGGTGTCGAAGTTTTCCGGCATGGGCAACATGCGCCAAAGCGTGATGTGGAATGTGGTGCGCAGCGAGGAACCGCTGGTTCCGATCAAATTCGAACGTGACGGGGAGATCCGGACCATCGAGGTCGAGCCGAGCGTGCCGGAGCGAGAAGGTTGGGGGCGTCGCAAGCTGCGGCAGATTGGAATCCTGCCGGCGCAGACCCCGATGGTGGCCCGCGTTTTTCCAGGCAGCCCTGCGGCCGAGGC
>JBILDG010000105.1:0-6434 GCA_044352715.1 Chthoniobacterales bacterium
CAACTCCCGGCCGACGGACGGAAAATCATCACCCAAGTCCTGCAGCGCGAAGCAACCATGACGACTTATCTCGGTCACGGCTTGGCCATCCCGCATTGCCGCTTGGACTCCATTGATGCGCCCATCCTGATCTTTGCCCGCTCGGAGGAGGGTATTCCCATTCCTGGGAGCAACGAGCGCATCAGCATGATTTTTCTTCTCATTACCCCGCAAAGCGTGGCCCGCATCCAACCGCGTTTCCTCGCGGATATTGTCGGTCTGGTCGACAGCGAATACGTCACCGACCGCCTCAAGAAAGCCTCCGACCCGGACGAAGTCATCGAGGCCATCCGCGACGGTCTGCAGGTCGTGCTTGATTGAGTTCATGGGAATCCCCCCTGCGCAAAAATCCACGATGAGGTGCTCACGCAGGGGACCCATGGTGAACTTAACGCCGACATCAATGCAATAGATGGTGAGCACCCAAAACACACGGGCATGACGACATCACCGGCACGCGAGGTACCCGAGCGGCTTTCGGCTCAACTGCTTCAGCTCGCGGATCGCGAGGAGCACGCAGAACTGACACTTGGCGGCTTGATGGATGAACTCCAAGGCCGCGTCTACACGCTCCTGCTCGTGATTCTCGCCTTGCCCATGTGCCAGCCGATTCCTTTGCCCGGACTCTCCACGCCGCTGGGCGTGGCCATCGCCTTGCTCGGACTCCGCTTTGCCCTCAGTCAACACCCGTGGATGCCGCAGCGTCTGCTCGTCACCAAACTCAGCGGGAACTTTTTTCCAGCGGTCATGCGCGGCGGCGCGCGTGTTCTAGGATTTTTGGAGAAATTGCTTCATCCGCGCTTGGTCAGAATGTTTGAGCCGGCTTACATGCGTTTCTTCGCCGGTGTCGCCATTTGTCTTTGCGGACTTCTGCTGCTCCTGCCTCTGCCCATTCCCGGAACGAACATGCTGCCGGCTCTGACCGTGGTTCTGACCGCTGCGGCTTTTTCCGAGCGGGATGGCTATTGCCTCGTCGCGGCGGGCATCGTCTTCTTCCTCACGCTGATTTTTTTTGGCGCTCTGGTGTGGGGAAGCGCGGAAATCATCGGCCACTTCGCGCCGAAAGCGGCTTGAGCTCAGCTAGGCCCGCCCACCAACCACGACACGAAGCCGGCGTAATTCACGATCATTACCAGACCTTCGGTCCGCGAAATGCGGTGGTCCGGCGCGGAAAAGCCCAAGCCTCGGGTTCGAGCCGAAGACGGGTCGCCGCGGCGTGCGGCAGCGCTTTTGCTTCCGCTGCCCACCCTCGGTGTAGGAAAACACATAACCGCAGTAGACCACCCCGTTCTTCTTGTCCGTCCTTTCGAAGATCGGTATGGACATATTGCGCAATGAAACAACCAAGGCAGGACTCGAGTCAGCTGGCATGAAAATGACGCTGCGAAAATGCTAAAAAAACGCAAAACACCTAATTCCTCTCTGTCCAATCAAGGGTTCGAATCCCTCCCTCACCGTTCCTCACACGAAGTGTGACACTTTGGAAAGGTTGCCGCAGGCAACCAATCCCTCCCTCACCGTTTCACCACGCCTCTGCGCGTCACCGTGGAGGGTTGCCTTATTGGTATGAAGCTTGGATGCCCAAAGCCGTCAATAATTCCGGGCTGATAACTCCGGTGACCGGCATGCCGTTTTGCATCTGGTATTGCTCGATGGCTCCCGCGCATGAAGTCGCATCGCCGTCAATCGGCCCCGTGTAGAGCCCGAGTTTTTGCAGAGCCACCTCGACAGCCGTCTCCACCGGATAAGTGGCATAAACCGGGTATTGGACATAATCGGGTTGCGTCACAATGTTCCAACCGGACCAAGCCCCGAAGGGCGCCAAGTAAGGGACAAACGGGTCGAGGTTGACCGCAACATAATCGCCGTTTTGCCAGATGTAGCCGTTACGGTAGCCATCGGGACCGGCAATGTTGGCATCGTAATTTTTCCCGTCGGCGGTGCGGACATCGACGTTTGCGGTGTCGTTCCCTTCAGGCCGCACGCGGACATCAGCAGAGCCGTCGGCATCATTGATCCGGAAGTTCGCATCGTCATCACGGTTGAGATCGACGTTGTCCCGCACGGCCGCGTCGTAGTTTTCATCGATACGGGGGGCTTCTTCGCGAAAGGAATCGCCTTCCATCGCTCCTTCCCGGAAGCCCTCACCTTCCATCCCGCCCCGGAAACCGCCGCCCCCTCCTCCGCGGGCAAATACAAGAGAGGATGAAACCAGAACGAGGAATCCGAGGAGGAGTGGCGCTTTCATAGAAAGGAACCGGTAAAGCTCGAGAGACCTTGGCGCAAGCACTCATTAAGGAGAGCGCTTTGTTGTCCTGACTGCTTCATGCCACGTGATGAGCCACGCCTCAGGCTCTCAACGCACGCAGGACACGATGACCGCGAAGAAACTCCTCCGCGCTCATGCGTTTGCCGCCGGCCGGTTGCAGTTCGAGGATTTGCAGCACTCCCCCACCTGCGCAGGCAAAACGTAAATTCTCCGGGGCTGCCGCGGCGCCAACCGCCACCGCTCCGTGGATTTTCAAATCGAGGATCTTCCCGCCATCCACCTCGACCCGAGCCGTGCATCCGGGCCATGGGTGCAACCCGCGAATCTTGCGGGCGATTTCCCCGGCGCTTTGTTGCCAATCGAGGCGCCCCAAGGCCCGATCGAGCTTCGGCGCATAGGTGGCTTGCGTGACGTCTTGCGGAACATGGGGCGCTTTTCCCGCGCACAACAGCGGCCACGCGGAGGCCAGGGCTTGCGGCGCTAAGTCCGCCAGCTTGTCATGCAGCGTCCCGGCCGTTTCATCGGGTAAAATCGCGCACTCACACGAAAGCAAAATATCACCGGTATCCAAACCCGCATCCATCCACATGACGGTCACTCCGGATTTGGCATCACCGGCCAGTATCGCGGCGTGAACCGGCCCCGCCCCGCGATGCCGCGGCAGCAAGGAGGCGTGAAGATTGAGGGCACCCAGCCTTGGCACATCGAGCAACGACTGCGGCAGGATTTGCCCGTAAGCCATCACGACCAGAAGATCGGGACGGTAAGATGCAATCTCCGCAACAGCCTTGGGATCCCGGACTTTGGCGGGCTGCAGCACGGGAATGCCGTGAGCCGTGGCCAGCTCCTTGATAGCCGACAGGCGAACCCGCAGGCCGCGACCGGCCGCGCGATCCGGTTGAGTCACCACGGCGGAAACTGTCGTCCCGGCGTCATCAAGCAGCCATTGCAACGAAGGCAGACCGATGTCACCGCTACCGAGAAAAATGACGTTCATGCGCGGATCTTAGTGTCCGCGCCCACGAGGGCTGCGGCGGGCGCGGGCTTGGACCAACTCTCCGGCGGTGACTTCGCGCTGACCCAGCGAATCCGCGCAACCGGTGCAGAGATAGTCGTATATTTCTTTGTCGGGCAGAATCAGCAGAAGCCGCTCTCTCACGGGCATCGCTTGGCCGCATCGCCGGCAATACAGACTGCTGGCGCGCAGGCTCTCGAACTGCCCGCTCATGTCACAACGCTGAAGCCTTCTTCACCAAAATGATTGCGACGATCCTGCACGAGGATGTTGCTAAGTTGCGCCAGCACATCCACGGGCGAGTGGGTGGCATCGATGTGCTCGATCAGATTTTCGCCGTAATACTCCAAGAGCGGCTTGGACTCATGGTCATAGGTTTCAAGGCGATGCTTGATCACCTCCTCGTTCGCATCGTCAAAACGGTTGTCGCGCAGGGCCCGCCGCTTCAGGCGCTCGACCAGCTTGGATCGGTCCGGGCACGACAGGTGGAAAATCCGGCGCACGCGCAAGACGTCGCTGAGCATCTGGGCTTGATGGACATTCCTCGGAATGCCGTCCAACAACAAAAAATCATGGTCCGGGTGAAACGCGTGCGACTCGACAATCTGGTCGATTCGCAGCTTCCAAAGCTTGATCGTCAAGTCGTCGGGCACCAATTCGCCGCGGCTGGAGTAGGCGAGGAACTCCTGACCCAGCGGCGTGCGCAGGTCGAGCGAGCGGAAGACGTCGCCGCACGCACAGTGATAGTAGCCGGGGATCATGCCGAGCGCTTTGCCTTGGGTGCCTTTCCCGCAACCCGGTGCGCCGAAAAGAAGATACGTTTGATATTTGCTCATTGGGGATAAAGACGAGGGGGCATCATAAGCAACCTGTGACGATTGACAACGAGGCTTTCACAAGTCGCCTTCCTTGACACGGGGAGCCGGCAACTTTAAGCAATTCTTTTCGCCCCGCCCGTGCACACTGACGACCAAGTTCTCGAAATCCTGCTGGATCAGTTCCGGGTGACCAAACAACAGGTCGATGACGCACGTGAACAGCACCCCGGAGCGCCGGTCATCGAGGCACTCTTGGAAGACGGAGCTGTGCAACCCCGCGATGTCCACGAGGCGGTGGCCCATTTCCATGGCCTGACCTTCGCCGACCTCGACGACCAAGACACCGTCCGTCGCATCCAGGAACTGCACAAATTGGTTCCCGGCGATATCGCCCGCCGTCACCGCATCCTCCCGCTGCAGCAGACCGATCATGGACTGCAAGTGGCCATCGGCGACCCGATGAACTTCGAAGCGTTCGATACGGTGCCCTTCCTGCTCAAAACGGAAGTGGATTTTCTTTATGGTGATCCGGAACGCGTGGAGGCGCTGCTGGCCGAGATTTATCCCAGACAGGAGGGTCTTCTTGCCGCCGGAACCGAGGAGGAAGCGGCTGGCACCACGGGCGAGGATGACGCAGCCATCATCACCCTCGTGCAAGATTTTCTCGAAAAAGCCCAGGAGATGCGCGCCAGCGACATCCACCTCGAGCCGGTCGAATCAGGCTTCCGCATCCGCTTCCGCATCGATGGTGAACTCGAGCAATACAAACTTCTCCCTCAGACTCTGCAAAGCGCCGTCATCAGCCGCCTGAAAATCATGACGGAAACGATGAGCATCGACGAAAAGCGCGTGCCGCAGGACGGTCGCATCCAGTGCCAAGTGCGGGGCAAAGCCCTCGACCTTCGTGTTTCCACCATCCCCACCTCGCAGGGCGAATCCATCGTCATGCGTCTGCTCGACCAGTCCACTCTTTCGATCAAGCTGCCTGACCTCGGGTTCATGAGCGACGATCAGGAATACTTCCGCAGTCTCATCAAACTGGCCGACGGCATCATTCTCGTCACCGGCCCGACAGGCTCGGGTAAAACCACCACACTCTACGCCTGCTTGTCGGAGATCAACAACGAAAGCCGCAAAATCATCACGGTGGAGGACCCGATCGAATACGTGATGCCGGGCGTCAATCAGGTGCACGTCAAAAGCGAGATCGGGATGACCTTTGCCCGGGCACTCCGGGCCATCCTGCGTCAGGCGCCCAACGTCATCATGATCGGTGAAATTCGTGACTTGGAAACGGCCGGCATCGCCATCAATGCCTCTCTCACCGGCCACTTGGTGCTTTCGACCCTCCACACCAACGACGCCCCGAGCGCCATCGCCCGTCTCATCGACATCGGAGTGAAACCCTTCCTCGTCTCCAGCGCCGTGCGGGCCGTCATGGCCCAGCGCCTGTGCCGCAAACTCTGCTCCTGCAAGGAAACGGCCACACTCTCCGAGGCGGAACTCAGCTCGCTTCGTCTCGACCCCGATCAGGTGGCCGATGCCCAGTTTTACAAACCCAAAGGCTGCGAACGCTGCCGCTTCACCGGTTACCGCGGGCGGGTCGGCATTTTTGAAATTTTCAAGGTGGACGACGAGATGCGCCACATGATCAACCGCATGGGCGAAGGCGAGGATCGTTCCGAACAAGTCAGCACGGTGCAGCTCCGCAAACGCGCCCGCGAGCAAGGCATGCGCACGCTGCGCGAGGACGGCTTCCAGAAAGTTTTTGCCGGCCTTACCACTTTCGATGAAGTTCTGGCCGTCACGATGGGTGATTCCGACTAAAACATGGACCCGCATCTCGTCATCACCACCCTTTCCGACCAAGGCGTCCTTGCGCCCGAGCAGGCCGAACAACTCCTGCCCGCGCTGCTGGAAAGCGGGCGCGCGCCGGAAGACTTTCTCATCAGTGACGGCTACGTTGACGAGCACAGTTTCTACCAAGCCATCGCCAATTCGATCGGAGCCAACTACATCGACCTCACCGACTTCGAATTGGAAAACCGGTTGCGCGACAAAATTCCCGTCGGTCTGGCCCGCCTGCACCGCGTCCTTCCCGTCGCAGAGGTGGACGGCATCTTTTACGTCGCCCTGAGCGACCCGCTCAATTCCGAAACCATCTCCGAACTGCGCTTCGCCCTCAACGAAGACTTCCAGATCAGCGTCGCCCCGGTGCCCCGTATCGAGGAACTCATCGCGCAATATTACGAGTCCACGGACTACGCGGCCGAAGGCTTCTCGACCCTCTCGC